>NZ_JBFPDP010000046.1:0-43343 GCF_040830845.1 Sivoneniella epilithica UHCC 1019 | reverse complement strand
CTCACGTTATCCCACACCAGACGCGGAGTCAGTTTCTCGCCTCGTAAATAGCGATTGATCCGGTCATGGCTAATCCCCTCAAGATGGTCAGCCAAGTTGGTCACGGTGTAGTTGATCGGGCTGCTCAGCAGATATTGGCAGTAGTCAAGTTTAGTAAAACTCATTCCTCTCATTTAAGCGTTCTCTTATTTTGCCTTATCCTCTCCCTGCGTAAGTCCTGAAAGTAAAAACTCAAAATATCTCCTAGGTCGCCGCTACGCGAACAAAACTCAAAACTCAAAACTCAAAACTCAGTTCTCCCCATCTTGTTTCAGCAACCAAAACGCGGTGTAGGTCATGCCAGAATCATCGGGTTGAATCAGCAAAAAATGTAGTCCTTTTCCTAGCTGCTTTCTCACTTCATAAGTTTGAGCCGCGATCGCCATTTCTGCATCATCAAAGGTTGCAATCACCCAGCGATCTGTTAACCCTGCTTCTAAAATTAAGCCATCCGGTGCGCCGGGTGCATAACTCAACGACACGGGGCAAATTTTTTCTAGCCAGCGGGCTAACTGCATGGAACGCCGTCCCCCATCAATGACCACTCCTGAAATGATTACAGTGGATGCTAATCCCACATTCAGCGGCAAAAACTCATCAGGTAGATTAAAAATGGGGATCAAACGATCTGAAAATGCGGTGATCAAGTCGCCAGCGGGTAAGGAAGCAAACCGCCACTGACTGCCCAAGAGGTTTTCAGAAATGGGCATGGGCGGCGGTTTATCTAGGGTGATTGGTTGATAGGGCTGCCCCGTATAGTTAGGCAGGGTTGGATAAACCAGCGATCGCTCCTCTAACCAGCGCTTTAAAGTGGGGGTATGGCGTGTGGGTTGTAGCTTAATTCCTAAAGACTGAACGGCAACTTCTAATAAGGAAAAAGATTGGGGGCGAAACACACAAATCCATTCTGGTTTCGGGTGTCCCTTTGCCAAAAGCTGCTGTAGCTGTTGCCCTAACCAATCTGCTGTGGCTTCTGACTGAGCGCAAAAAACTAAATGCTTCAGGGTGCCTTCGCGATCGCAAATGAGCAATTCCCACACTGGATTTTCCGCCTCATCTTGAAGCGGACGACGATAAAAATCAATTTCCCAAACAGACATATAACAATCAAAAGTATAGATCTGGCGCTTAGAGGATATGTAGCAAGACAAGGAAAGGTCAAGACAACCGTCTGTTATTCCTTATTTCTCAAGGATCTTTGGAGCCTAACCTATTCACCCACTGCTATAACTTGTTCACTACGACCAGAATAAAGCCCCCGTACAACATTTGAACAGGAGCTTGTCTATACATAAACTGTGAGACAAGGACTTTTTCAGAGGTCAAAAAAGGTTCCACGCTCAAGATAATCAGTTTTCAGCAACTAGTACGCTAAAGTTTCTAATGTTTCTCGGAGGTAGCGGCGCACCAAAGTATCTAGCCCTAGGCTACTCAACTGGTTGTCAATATTGCGTTCTAGCTGCCAACGCTTAAAGCCAGAGCTAGAAGAAATTGCTTGCTTTAAACTGCTCCAAACCTCAGAATCTCCTGGCAAATTGAGCAAATCTGGAGAATTTTTCACGGTGGATAACGGATCAAATAAGGGAGAGGGGTTAGAACTTTCCATAAAAACCTTTAGGAGGAGAGGTTAACGGGTATCGAACACTTACTCTAAACGATGTTAGCCCACTACTACTTCTTAAATTCAGAATAACGTACTCATTTACTCTGAAGATGTGTGTTGTAACACCGTTTTTAAAGAGGTAGAAACCTCATAAAGCAGTTTCCAACAATTCTTTCACGGGTGGGGGGACGCTGAATTGGTCAATAGCGAACTGACAAGTCAGCGCTTGCGCGATCGCCCAGTGTTTTTTGAGGGTCGCTTGGGGCAATGGACCTTGTAAATGGTTCCAAGGAAGCATTTGGTCAAGCTGCCAATTTTCGTACACGTATTGTTCCATTGGAGGCAACGTGCCGCGCAGTTCCTTGAATGCCCGTCGATAGCTGCCTAATGAATCGCCATAGTGTCGGGTTAACTCTAATAGATAAGAGAGACGGCGATCGCCCCGTGATAGCAACGCTTGAATGACTGACCAGTTATAGCTTTCAGGGCGAAAATCAATGCCTTGCGATCTCAACTGTTTTTGCAAAAATTGCAGCCGTTTTTCTGCCTGACGATTCACACCACACCATTGAAACGGCGTGTGGGCTTTGGGAACAAAGGTGCTGCATCCAAACGTTAGCCGTAAACCAGGAGCCGCTTTTTTGATCGTTTTCATCATTTCAGCAGTCTGCTCTAGGTCGGTCATTTCTTCACCCGGAACGCCTGCCATACCATAAAGCTTAAGGCTGCTGAGACCGCCTGCTTTCGCATGGATTGCCGCCTGAATAATTTCGTCATTAGTCAGCTTCTTATTGACGATTTGGCGCACTCGCTCAGAACCGCTTTCAACCGCGATCGTTACTGATCGGCTGTCATGTTTTACCAATGTTTGCGCCAGTTTTGTCGTGACGGTGTTGGTACGAACCGATGAAAAACTAATACGAACTGGGTCATACTCTGGACGATTGAGATAGTCCAGCAGCGTTTCAAATTCAGGATGTTGAGTGATGGAAGCTCCTAGCAAACCCAGGCGATCGCTCACTTGCAAGCCACGGGCGATCGCCGGTATTAGCGACTCTTCCAGACTTGCCACCCGAAATGGTAGGGTTAAATAGCTGGCAAGACAAAAACGGCACATCTCCGGGCAACTCCGCACCACTTCCACCATAAAGATATTTTCCCAGGCGGCTTTCTCCGTAACTACGGTAGAGGCAGACAGCGTGTTTCCGCGATAGGTTTGCTTAGTAATTTGAGCCGGAATGCTGACATCAATCGGCGCGATCGCCTGTATCCAGCCATCTTTCCCGTCATAGGTCACTTCATAAAGACTGGGAATGTAAAGACCCGGAACTTGAGCCAAATGCCGCAGTTGGGTGGCGCGATCGCAGGTTCTTACCGTTTGATAGGCTTCAATAAATTCCCCCAGCAACAGTTCCCCATCGCCCAGCAGAATCACATCAAAAAAATCGGCAAAAGGTTCTGGGTTGGCAGTTAATACCGGACCACCGCCAAAAACAAGGGGATGAATATCTTCCCGGTTTGCCGCCCGAATCGGAACTTGCAACGATTCCAGCAAGTTCAATATGTTGACATAATCCAGTTCCCAAGAAAGGGAAAATCCTAGTAGTTCCGGTTGTGACGGTAACGGTTCCTGCGCGTCTGTAAATAGTCGGCTGACTTGCACATCACCCCGTGTTGCCAGAGTTGCCCACACCACCTGATAGCCCAAACTGGTAATCCCAACGCTATATTCATTTGGAAACGCAAAAATAGTAGGAATTGCGTCAGCCGTTGAGAGCGTGGGGGTAAACAACAAACGTTCGGCAGCGAAGGGAGATGTGGACATGAAATCCTTGAAATCGACCTTATCTAAGGTAACACCTATACTGAGGAGGCTGATTTTTGGATCTGGAACTCTACGAGTCTAGATTTTCTGCTAAGACCGAGGTGCATACATAATCACCAACACCCCTAAAAGCGCAATCCATCCTCCTAATAGATCATATTTATCGGGAGCTATGCGATCGACTAGCCAACCCCAGAGAATGGATAGCACAATAAAAAAGCCACTGTATGCGGCATAGACACGCCCAAAGTTTGCAGGTTGCAGCGTTGGCAAAACGCCATAAATTGCTAAGACAACTACGCCAAACACGCCTAACCAGGCGCTTTTTCCTTCGCGTAACCACAGCCAAAATAAATAGCCACCCCCAAGTTCGCACAGCCCCGTCACTAAAAACAAAAACAAAGATCGGAGCATTATTGTTAACCGTTACTTTATTGCACTTGTAGGGGTAAGCATTGCTAAGCTTCCATGGGTCGATCGATACAAATCAGGTTGCGATCGCGAAAAGCTTTGCTGCTGTAGGGTATGCATGTGATGGAATAAGTTCCAGCAATATTGCTCTGGCAACCCGCACGTTACGGCACCCCGCATCACCACATTAAAATACCAATCGTTTGGAGCTAGCTCTTCTGAAAGCTTATCCTCCACTACATAAGTTCGCACGGCTGCATAAAGCTGTTGGTGACAATCAACTATCACCGTTTCACGACGATATCCACGTCGGGGAACCTCTTCCCGTTCATCTAGAAAATTGCTCAGCCGTCCCGGTAGGTGATATAACACGCCTTCCACCGTTGAGCCGGAAGCTGGAACAATATCCAGTGTGCCGCAGTTTCGTTTGGGCGATCGCCGATAAAACCCGAGGCGATGGTCTTTAAGGGTTGCATGTCCAATAACATAGGAATAGACAGACTCACCCAGCGATCGCTGCAAATCTACAGGACACATGCAAGACCCATAGGCAAAGTAATAAAACGCTGGCTCCAAGTTTAAAGAGGAGGAAGACAGAGGCTTATGTAGATTTTTTGAATGCTGGCTCATCGGAGATCGTTTGAATTAAGAAACAATCGGCGTTGCTAAATGCAAGTATGATTTTTGACTGTAGGGGTACGTCTTGTGCCTACCCTGCCGGAGATGGAGGGCAACCACAAGGGATTGCCCCTACCAATTTCATCCCCAGATTTAGCAATGCCAAACAATCTACACGAATTTAAAACGTTTAGTCTTAAACGGTTGGAACAAATCGTTTGCGAAGAGACTCTGCCCGTCGTTTCGCGGTGGAATTGTCTGGTTCTAAGATCAGAACCTGTTCATAGGCTTCAAGTGCTTGAGCCATCAACTGTTTACGCTCATAGGCATGACCAATGTTGTTCAGGGCAGTAACGTAATTAGGATTAGCTTTAAGCGAGTCTTTATACTGCCGAATTGCCAGATCATATTGCTCTTGCGAAAAGTAGGCAAACCCCAGAGCGTTATAAATCAGCGCAGTCTCTTCAATAGAAATATCGTTTTCTTTTAATGCTTTTTTAAATTGGACGATCGCCTGAGCATAAATTCGCTTCGTCAAATAAATACTGCCCAGTTCAAAATACTCTTGGGCTGTTCCTTTCTCTTTCGCCAGCTTGCTTTGTAACCGCTCTAAAGAATTTTCAACCTTGCGAGTCTGCAAAATTTGGCGGAGTACTGCCCATCCTGCTGCCACTAAAATCACTAGTAGCAGCCCGATATAAAGAATAGGAAGATCAGTGTTCATAATAAATGCTTAAGTTCATCCAGCAGGGATTTAGATAGCCTCATCCCCTATTCAAAGATATCTTAAAACTATCCCTTGTAACGCTTTAATTGAGTGTTTCAATCCCTGTAAGGGTTTTGAGTGTTTTAGAACCAATGCCTAATTTCTAAGAGATAGAGTTGATAGAAACTAAGAATAATTCCTGAATAATTCCTACAGTGCAATGACCTTTGGTAAGATCAAAAGTTTGCAAGGAATTACGAAGCTGCAAGGAGATACCCCATCATGGCGCGAATGTATTATGACGCAGATGCCAACTTAGATCTGTTATCGGGCAAGACCGTTGCCATTATCGGCTACGGTTCCCAAGGACACGCCCACGCATTAAATTTGAAAGACAGCGGCGTTAATGTCATTGTGGGTTTGTATCCCGGCAGCAAGTCTGCTGGCAAAGCCAAGGATGCCGGATTGCCCGTTATGAGTGTGGATGAAGCCTCTAAACAGGCAGATTTCATTATGATTCTGCTACCTGACGAAGTGCAAAAAACCGTTTACAAGAACGAGATTGAGCCAAATTTGACCGAAGGAAAGGTGGTAGCGTTTGCCCACGGGTTTAATATTCACTTTGCTCAAGTAGTGCCTCCCAGTCATGTGGATGTGGTGATGGTGGCTCCCAAAGGTCCAGGTCATCTCGTGCGTCGCACCTATGAGCAGGGTGAAGGCGTTCCGGCACTGTTTGCGGTGTACCAAGATGCATCGGGTCAAGCCCGCGATCGCGCCATGGCATATGCAAAAGGCATCGGTGGCACCCGCGCAGGCGTATTAGAAACGACCTTTCGTGAAGAAACCGAAACCGATTTGTTTGGCGAACAGGTTGTTCTGTGTGGTGGCTTGAGTGCGCTGATCAAAGCCGGATTTGAAACCTTAGTCAATGCTGGCTATCAGCCCGAACTCGCGTATTTTGAGTGTCTGCATGAAGTGAAGCTAATTGTGGATTTGATTGTGGAAGGGGGGCTGGCGACCATGCGCGACAGCATTTCTAACACCGCAGAATATGGTGATCTTACTCGTGGTCCTCGCATTGTTACCGATGACACCCGCGCTGAGATGAAGAAAATTCTGCTCGAAATTCAAACCGGACAGTTTGCGCGGGAATTTGTGCTGGAAAACCAGTCTGGCAAACCTGGCTTTACTGCCATGCGTCGCCGTGAAGCAGAGCATCCCATTGAAGAAGTGGGCAAAGATCTGCGCGCTATGTTTAGCTGGTTGAAGAAAGCGTAAATCAGGAGTCGAGAGTCAGGGGTCGGGGGCGAATGGTGAATGCAGAATGGTGAATGCAGAATGGCGAATTCAAAACTCAAAATTCAAAACTCAAAACTTTCTTCAATCTTTAACCAAAACCTGAAGCCTCCCCCACTCTTACTTATCCAAAAGCAAGGTTTAGTTTGATGAGCGATGCGGCAGATAAACCAACCCAACCTCAATATTCCGTCACTATTTGGGAGACGATCGCGATCGCCTTGGCTGCTGTTTCACTAATGGCGATCGGGTCGGCGGGGCTGGTCTACAAATTCTTTAGTAATGCTGCCAATCCTCAGCGGGCGGCTTTGATTGCCCGTAGCTTAATGGATTATCAAATTCCAGGGGGTGCCCAGGGAGCTTTTGGATCAAATTTTGGCGGCGCAAAGGTGGCGATCGTCACCAGTCCTGGATTTCCTAGGGATAGCAGCTTGGTTTCGCCCGCTAAACTAGCAGGACTCAATGGGGTTGAGTTATTCATTGCCAGAGTGCCTCTAGATGTAGAAACGCCAGTGGGTAGCGTGGTGGCTCCTGATACCTATCCGTCTAAGCCAACCGATCCCTATGATCTGTTTGCCTCGCCTGATTTTTCCTTTTCTTATCGCTCTGGAGAAGATTTTCAGGCAACTACGGAAACGATTGAAGATAGACAGTTTTGTGGTTTTATTGTGCCCGTTCGTATTCAAATAGGGGAGCTTATTTTGAGCGATCAGCTTCCAGGGATTCCAGCCGTTAAATATGACGCGATCGCAACGTTTGAGAACAGCAAACGTCAGGTGACATTGACTGCGATCGGGCGAAACGCAAAACAAACCTCTAACACGGTCTTTAATTCTTTAAAGTGCAAGTAGTGATTAAAGTGCCAGTAGTAAAGTGCAAGCCGCTATCCTTGATACACTAGCTTGCACAATTGTGGAACTGTGATGGAGCTTATCTAAAATGAGTTGGAAATCGTTTGTTGCTGCTAGCCTTTTCCTGTCTGCTGGTTTATCCATACGAATGCTTCCCGCGATCTCGGCACCTGTGCCAACGATGACTGTCGCTGCTTGGCAGCCGATCGCCCGGATCAATCCCACCAAGCCCTTTCAAGTTCAAATCATCAATAAAACGCGACTTGGGTTGGAATATAGTTCTACAACCAATGAATTTCCACCCCGAAAACTGGCAGCCAATGCTACCACGACCCTTAAGCAGCTATCGGCTCCAATTTATTTACTCATTAGTCCTTTAGATGGTCGTTTTAACCTCAAGTACACCGTTTCAACTCGCGATAACTTGGTCGTGGTCACCGTAACGCAGTTGCCAGATAGCAACCCTGGAAATACCACTGTTAATGTTCAGGAAACGGGCGGCATTTTTGTTTATTAGTCCTCAATGAACACTTTTTCCCATCCAATTTACCTAGACTGTCATGCCACTACGCCAGTAGACGAGCGGGTCATGGCGGCAATGATACCGTTTTTTACCCAATACTTTGGCAATCCTGCGAGCGTGGGACATCAATATGGCTGGGAGGCAGAAGCCGCGGTGCAGCAGGCGAGGGAGCAATTGGCAGCGGCGATCGCGGCAACACCGGAGGAAATCATCTTTACTAGTGGAGCCACGGAAGCAAATAACCTAGCGATTAAAGGTGTGGCAGAGGCATATCTCGATCGCGGTCGGCATATTGTTACCGTGGCGACGGAGCATAACGCGGTGCTTGATCCCTGCCATTACCTGCGATCGCTGGGGTTTGAGATCACGTCACTGCCCGTTCAGCCAGACGGATTGATTAACCTGGCTGACTTAGAAAATGCTCTGCGTCCCGATACGATTTTGGTGTCGGTGATGGCAGCAAATAACGAGATTGGCGTGTTGCAACCGATCGCTAAAATTGGCTCACTATGCCATCAGCGTGGAATTTTGTTTCATACCGATGCAGCCCAAGCGATCGGCAAAATTCCGCTAGATGTGAATGCCATGCAGATTGATTTAATGTCGCTGACTGCCCATAAAATTTATGGTCCAAAAGGCATTGGTGCCTTGTATGTGCGTCGTCGCGATCCACGAGTGCAACTTGCGCCCCAACTGCACGGCGGCGGACATGAGCGTGGTATCAGATCGGGCACACTCTACACACCGCAAATCGTCGGGTTTGCGGCAGCCGTGCAGCTAGGCATTGATGAGAGGGTTGCAGAAACGGCAAGATTAATCCAATTGCGCGATCGCCTGTGGCAGCACCTCAATCAACTGGATGGAATTTTCCTCAATGGACACGCCACCCAGCGGCTTGCCGGAAACCTCAACTTCAGCGTAGAGGGCGTGGATGGACAAGCTCTGCTATTGGGATTGCAACCCCATGTTGCGGTTTCTTCTGGCTCTGCCTGCACCGCCGCTAAAGTAACGCCTTCCCATGTCCTGCAAGCGATCGGGCGATCTGATGCCCTTGCCTACGCCTCCCTCCGATTTGGCATCGGCAGGTTTAACACAAAAGCTGAGATTGATCAGGTAGCAGAACAGGCGATCGCCACCATCAAAGCTCTGCGGCATTCTGCGATCGCGTTCTAGCTCCAGCGTTTAACGGGCTTTTGACTACTCAACAAAATCAGCTATTCAAATAATCGAAAGTAAGGGTATCGCACAGGGGCACCCGGTTCTTTTTCCAAGTCAAAATTAATCACGTCCCAGCAGGGGTTTTGTTCAGCTTCAGGGCTAAACTCCACCGGTAAACCATAAAGGCGAGGTTTCGTCGGTTCATTTTGTCCCCGCCAAGGCGCACTCCGCTCCAAATAAGTATTAATTAATTCTTTATAGCGGCTAGCAATAATTACGCGGGTGGCTCGATAGCCTTGGGTATAAAGTCGATCCAAAGCTTCATGAATTTCAAACCGAATTCCATCAGGATGAGTATGTTGACGATACCATTCGTTATCCCACTGTTTCCAGTGTCGTCCAGACTGTAGATGAACAAGTTCATTGGTTTGAGAATCTGCTTCAAATGCCCCGTGACGTTGGCAGAGATAGGTATCTGTCAGCGTTAGCGCCTGAATCGTTTGGCGGCAGTGGGGGCACTGAATTTCAGGACCAAAAATTGGATATTGCAATGCAAGGTTTATCATTGATGGCGAGTTTGCCTGTTTATGCATCAGTGCCAGTGGCTCTATTATATTACTCAGGAAGGGTTGCAGCTTTCTTAGGCAATCTAACAACACTTTTACTTGATATTGGAAACTGGCGTGGATGATTTTAGCGATCGCGGCTTACTTTCTGCCTTGGGGCACTCTCCCGATCTTTCGGCAGCCGCCTTTGTTGCCCATAATGCGACCGTTTTGGGTCGGGTGACCGTTGGGCAAGGAGCCAGCATTTGGTATGGCGCAATCATTCGTGCCGATGTTGAGGAAATCCGGATTGGGGCAAGCAGCAATATTCAAGATGGAGCCGTTTTACATGGCGATCCAGGAGAACCCACGCGGTTAGAGGAGTATGTCACAGTGGGGCATCGGGCTGTGATTCATGGCGCTCAGGTGGAGCGAGGTTGCCTGATTGGAATTGGCGCGATCGTGCTAAATGGAGTCAAAGTTGGGGCTGGCAGTATTGTCGGTGCAGGAGCCGTCGTTACCAAAAATGTTCCACCGCGATCGCTGGTTATGGGCATTCCCGGCAAAGTTATTCGTGAACTATCCGAAACGGAAGCGGCTGATTTAATCAAACACGCTCAAGACTATGAGAAACTTGCTCTGGTTCATGCTGGCAAAGAAGAGATTGAGGGTTTACTGCCTAATTGAGGCTCAATGAGCAGAACAACGACACGACTGATCAGTCATTCAGCACTTTTGACCAATCAGTCTTTTTATAAAAAGGCTAGTAAAACGAACTCACATACGATAAAACAGAAGTATGAGAATCATTCAAAAAACTTTATCAATGGGCTGAGAGGTATTTTATGGACTGGCGTTTACTCATTGTTGTTCTTCCCCTAGCACTAGCATTAGGTTGGGTTTTCCGAAATATCGGTCAACAAGCAATTAAACAAGGACAAGACTTTATCTCCAAAGAATAATTTGGAGCTTATTTATCACTTCAATCATGACAACCTGCCTCCTCAATGGAGGCATTTTTGTAGGCAAGAATTTAGCAGTTGCGCTTACTCTCAAGGGCGATCGCCCACTTATCAAACACGAATCAAGTAAAGAATTATTGAAGTTAGCAGGAATTAACCCTTGGAACAGAGTAGGAATGGGGGATAGTTGCGGGGGCTATCGCGATCGCCTGTTTACTGTGGGGAGAGAGTATGAGATTGGACAAACGCTTCTTGCTGCCGATTCTGTTTTTGTGTGGAATCGTAATCGCTGTCAGCTTTTCGGGCTGTAGCACGACCACCCTAACGAAACCCCCAGAGATGCTAACGGAGGTGGCAGCCTTGGAGAAGCCCACTCTGCCAGACTGGATTGAGGAGATTAGCCCCACTGGAAACGCCAAATCTCAGGCTCAGATTCGGGTTCGGTTTAAAGATGCGCTGATTCCAGTAGAAAGCCTAGAAAGCAAAGATCAGCAGCAGCTTTTGCAGAAGTTTGAAGTAGTGCCAGCGTTGAAAGGACAGTTTCGCTTTCTCACGCCGCGTATGGTAGGTTTTCAAGCCGATGAAGCCATTCCCCAAGCAACACGGGTGCGGGTGACGCTGAAGGCAGGATTGGCAGATTTAAAAAATCACAAGCTAGATCAAGATTTTGCCTGGACATTTCAAAGCGATCGCCTGAAGCTGACGAACTTACCCACGTCCTATAGTGCCGAGAGTCCAAAAGTGGCAACTGACCCCGTGGACACCAAACCTGTACTGAAAGTTTTTTCTAACGTGGAATTGGATCAAGCTTCGCTGAAGGAACGCGCCAAGCTGAAAGCAGCCGGACAAACCGATGGCGTAGGGCTGAAAGTGGCATTAGAGAAGCAACCGGAAGTTAGCGATACGCCTAATCCAGAAGCCGAATTTGATCCCTCACTCCAAAGCTGGGTCTATACGCTGGAGCCGGAAGCAGCCTTGAAAAAAGCGACCCAATATACGCTGGAAGTTACGCCCGGACTGCGTCCGCTGAAGGGAAATTTGCCTAGTGAAGAGTCGTTTACTAGCCGAGTGGAAACCTACGCGCCGCTGGCGTTTCAAAAGCAAACTGCGGTTGGCAAACCTGATGCTGGCGGTGCCAACGGGCGCTTTATGAATGGGATCGCGCAGCTAGAATTCAACAATCCGATCGCCGCCGAATCCGCCCTTACCAATATCTCCATTTCGCCAGAGCCGAAAAATAAGGATGTGCCGCTGGTCAGGGCTTACGAGGGCGATCGCTTGGTGAGCTTAAACCCTTGGGCATTGGAACCCGCGACTAATTACACCATTACCGTTGGGGCTGACCTGAAAGATAGCTTTGGGCAAACCCTGGGTAAACCAATGACGGTTAACTACCAGACGGGCGACACTGCGCCAGACATTTGGGCACCCACCGAACTCCATATTTTTCCCACTGCCCAAACTAAAAATGATTCGCCGCTGCAACTGAATATTTCGACGGTGAATTTGTCAGACTATCGCTCGGCATTTGAGATCGTCCAGCCCACCGATTTGGTCTACGTCAATTCTGCCTATCCCCAAAACAACGGCACAGACCTGCTGCCAAACGCTTCTACCTGGAAAACAACCAAAGTCCAGAGCAAAAAGAATCAGGCAGTGGAATCTACAGTGCCGCTGCAAACGCTGTTGAAAGCACCTACGGGGATGCTGGCGTATGGAGTGCAGGCGCGAACGGGGCAGTATCAGGAAGAAGGCAAGCAAAAGTGGCGCGAGCCGAATTTTTACGGCATGGTGCAGGTGACTAATTTGGGCGTGTTTGCTCAGTGGTTCCCTGATTCTGGATTGGTGCGGGTGCATCGTCTGTCCGATGGAGTTCCGATCGCCAATGCGACCGTGCAAATTTATAAATCTCAACTGGAGGCAAAGGATCGCCCCGCACCGACTCCCTGCGCCACGGGCAAAACCGATGCGGCGGGGATGCTGACTTTAAGTGGTACCCAGTTTCAGGGATGCCGAACTTCCGGATCGGAGGCGGCACCTCCTTTATTGGCGATCGCCCAAGTTGGTAAAGACTGGGCATTCACTCGCACGAATGAATATAGCGGCGCGTATGGCTATGGCGTAGACGGGGGCTGGGAGACGGGCAAGCCGGTGTCGCGGGGAACGATTTTTAGCGATCGCCAGCTTTATCAACCGGGCGAAACGGCTCATTTTACGGGAGCCGCCTACTATCTCCAAGCGGGGGTGCTGAAACAGGATAAAAACATTCGCTATGCCCTCACCTTAGAAAGTCCCGATGGGCAAAAGAAGAATCTGAATAGCCAGAGTACCAACACCTTTGGTACGTTTTCGTTGGAGGTGCCGATCGAAAAAACGCAGCCTTTAGGGACTTATACCATTCGGGCGAAAGGGGACAGCGGCGCTGAAATTACTGGAGATTTTCGGGTTGCCGAATTTAAGCCGCCCAACTTTAAGGTGGAGCTATCGCTGAGCGGTGTGAGTGATGGTAAAGGCACCAGTACCAATCGAGAGTTGCTGCCGGAACCCGATGCGCCCTCGGTTCCCGTGGCGATCGCGTTGCCGGATCAAAAAATCGACGCGAACGTGCAAAGCAACTACCTGTTTGGCGCACCCGTAGAAGGTGGCGAGGCAAAGTATTTTATCACCCGCCAACAAACCGAGTTTGCACCCCAAGGCTGGGAAAGCTACTCCTTTGGGCGACGCTGGCTGTGGCCCGAAGAAGCACCGGAAGTGCCCAGCGATGTGTTGCAAACGACCCAAACTTTGAGCAAAGAGGGTCAGACCAGCCAAAGCGTCACTGTGGCGAAAGATTTACCCTATCCCATGGCTTATCGGGTGGATGCTCAAGTCTCGGATGTGTCGAATCTATCGGTGGCAGATTCTCAAACCTTTGTGGCATTGCCCAGCGATCGCCTGATTGGCTTAAAAACTGACTTTGTGGCTGAGGCAGGCAAAGAGTTTCCGGTTCAGGTAATTGTTACCGATCCAGCAGGCAAACCCATCCAAGAAAAGGTGCGGCTGGAACTGCAATCGATGAATTACAGCAACATTACCCGTGTGGTGGAAGGCAGCCGCACTGCTCAAAACCAGGTGGAATACAAAACCGTTGCCACAACTGATGTGCAGTCTGGACAGGATGCCAAGGAGTCTGAAAAAGCACAACTGACCGCGCCCAAGTCTGGTTCCTATCGGATTCGGGCAACGTTGGCAAACAACAACAACGAAGCCGCTGCAACCGAGGTGCAACTGTGGGCAACGGGCAATGAGCCGACTTTTTGGGGCGATCGCTATACCAACGATCGCTTAGAAGTCAAGCTAGACAAAAAAAGCTATCGTCCGGGCGAAGTGGCAACGGCGATCATTCAGTCGCCCTATCCCGACGCGGAGCTATATTTCGCCGTCGTCCGACACAACACGCTCTATCAAACCGTGACTAAGGTGAAAGGCAGTGCCCCTCAAATTCAATTTACGGTGTTGCCCGACATGGTGCCTAACGCAGCAGTGGAAGCGGTTTTAGTCCGTCAAGGTAAACCATTGGAGCAAACGGAACCGGGTAGCTTGAATGGCTTGGTCAAAATCGGGTTTGCGCCGTTTAATACGGAACTAGGCGATCGCTATCTCAACGTTGAGATCCAGCCTACGGTCGGCTCTGATGCTTCGTCACCTGCTCAACCCGGCACCGAGCAAACCCTGAACCTGTTGCTGAAAGATGCCATAGGCAAACCGGCTAAAGGACAATTTACCGTTATGGTCGTAAATGAAGCGGTGTTGCAACTCAGCGGCTACCGTCCTCCTGATTTGGTCAAAACCGTTTTTGCCGAACAGCCCATTTCCACCCGTCTTGCCGATAATCGTCTTGATGTGGTGCTAAGTCCAATGACTTCACCGCTGCAAAAGGGCTGGGGCTATGGCGGTGGCTTATCTGCTGGAGCCGCGAGCACTCGCACTCGCACCGACTTCAAAGCATTGGCATATTACAACGGCGCAGTGGTGACGGATGCCAACGGCAAAGCCCAAGTGAAATTCACGTTGCCCGATGACCTGACCACTTGGCGGGTGATGGCGGTGGCAACCGATGGCAATCTCAACTTTGGCAATGGCGACACCACGTTTATCACCAGCCAGCCGATAGTCAGCAATCCCATCCTGCCGCAGTTTGCCCGACCGGGCGATCGCTTCCAAGCGGGAGTCTCAGTCACTAATAACACGGGACAAGCCGGAACGATGGCGGTGAATGGAACCGTCACCGAGCCACTCAAATTGGATAACTCGAATGGCTCCCAGCAAACCCAGGCAAGCACCGGAACCAGCGCCACCCGTTTTCCCGTCGTCGTTGGTCAACCCGGTACAGCCCAGGTAAAATTCACGACTCAGCTTAACGGTAAAGCAGATGCTTTTGAAGTGCCGCTGGAAGTTAAACCGCTGAATGTGATCGAACAAGTGGTGGAGACAGGCACGACGGAGAATCAAGCAACCATTCCCCTCAATGTCGATAGCAACGTCGCCACTGATGCTGGAGGTTTAGACATTTCCCTAGCAAGTTCTCTAATTCCCCAACTGGCTGCTCCTGCTCAACAGGGATTAGACGATTCGTTGCCCTTTGCCGAACCTGCCGCTAGCCGACTCGCGATCGCCGCTAGCCTACAAACCCTTGCTCAAACCTACGGGCAAACCTTCAGCGACTTTAACCCCAGCAAGCAAGCAACCCGCGCCATTGATCAGCTAAGAGCCTTGCAAAAAACCGATGGTGGATTTTCCGCTTACCCTGGTGCAGAGAAATCCGATCCCTTTGCAACTGCCTATGCCGCCCAAGCGATCGCTCAAGCAGAACCCGCCTTTGGCTCAGAACTCAAAACTGATAACTCAAAACTCAAAACCTATTTAACCAAAACCCTCGCCGATCCAGGACAATACGATTTCTGTAAACAGACTTTGTGCAAAAATCAACTGCGACTGCAAACCCTGATCGCCTTGGCAGATTTGGGCGACAAGCGCACTGAATTTGTCGCAGATATTTATGCCCAGCGCAATCAGCTTGATCCATTTGATCAAATCAGACTGGCGCGCTACCTATCCCAGTTCCCCGACTGGCAGCAGGAAGCCAATAGCATGGCGGGTGATCTGCGAGAAATCACCACCGAAACCGGGCGATCGGTGCGAGTGAATTTGCCCCAAGGTTGGCGCTGGTTAAGTTCGCCCACTGCAACCCAGGCAGAGGCATTAAAGCTAGCGATCGCCCAAAAAGCCAAACCTGACGCGATCGCCAAACTGACCCAAGGACTGCTCGACCAACGGCGCAACGGCACCTGGCAAAGCACCTACGACAATGCCCAAGCGTTGACTGCCCTAGTAGCAACCAGCAAACTCCAGCCCACACCGCCCAACTTTTCCGCAACGGCACAACTCGCCGGAAAAACTCTGGTAAACGCTCAGTTTCAGGGTTACCAAAAAGCCAGTAAAAACGTCACAGTCGCCCTTGCCGATCTGCCCCGTGGCAAAAATGACGTAACCCTGAGAAAAACCGGTAATGGTATCCTGCACTATCTGGTTGCCTATCGCTATCGACTGCAAGGCAACCAACCCGGTCGTTTGAATGGGCTGCGAATTACCCGCAGCCTGCGTCCTGCCAATCAAGAACAGGCGCTATATACTACTGGACTCTATGCTACGGATTCCCTGAAAGTGCCCGTGGGTCAAGTGTATGATGTGGGATTGGAAATCATCACCGATCATCCGGTGGATCAGGTTGTCATCACTGATCCGCTGCCTGCCGGATTTGAAGCCGTCGATAATAGTTTCCAAACCTCCACGCCTTACTTCAAAGCCAAAGGAGACAGTTGGCAGGTCAATTATCAAACCATTTACAAAGACCGAGTTGTTGCCTTTGGCGATCGCCTCAATCCGGGGGTTTATACACTGCACTATCTTGTAAGATCGGTCACTCCTGGCACCTTCATCTATCCCGGTGCCGAAGCTCACTTGCAATATGCGCCAGAGGAATTCGGGCGATCGGCTTCTACAACTCTGGTTGTGGAGGATAAGTAATTCTGTAAAAGCTTATAGGAGGGTCAGCAGATAAAAGTTTAAGCCCTTGTCCAGAGAATTTTTGAATGTATCAGCTTAAGGCTTTCTGTCTCTAAGTTGCTGTTCAAACATCGGCTTTAAGCGTTGGAATTCCGCATCAAGCAATTTTTGACTGGCTTGAGAGGAACCCACTGCTGTAGCTCCAAATCTTCGTTCAGACTTGATTTTAATAGGAACTGCTGAACGAACACCAATGGGGATCTTCCCGGTCAAACAGCATCAGATGGTAGCGCTCTTTTTGGCAGAGCAAGCGAATCAGTTTTAGATCCTCAGCCTGCTTGAAATCAAAATAGATAAGATGTGTGGACGAGTAGATGGGTGTTTGTGTAGCTTATGCAAGCGCAAATAGCTGTAAATTGGTATGAGTTCGTTGATGTTGCCCAAGCAGAAGGACGCAGCCAGACCCTAAAAGCATTTCGGCAGGAAATGCGAGAACTAAGCCAGTAATCGACTCCTATCTTTCACCTAATGGTTTGGGCATTGCCGCCCTCTCCTATTCTCCCACCGTCCGATTGTTGTAGAGACTCATCGCCTTTTCCACGCCTTGCTTGAGGCTATATTCCACCATTTCGACAGAGAGTTTAATCACCTCTGCAACGATCTCGGACTCACTCGGAGCAAATTTACCCAACACATGAGAAATAGTGTCTTTGTCGATGTCGGCATTTTTGGCGCTGCCGATGCCAAGGCGTAATCGGGGAAAAGCTTGAGTGCCTAAGTGGGCGATCGCGGATTTCATGCCATTATGCCCACCCGCCGACCCAGACAGGCGCATCCGCAGTTTCCCTACAGGCAGATCCATATCATCGTAGATAATCAGCACGGATTCGGGTGGCAATTTATACCAATCGAGAACCGCGCGAATGGATTGCCCAGAGTTATTCATGTAGGTTTGCGGCTTGAGCAGGCGCACTTTGGCATTGTTTGCCCCCAGCCCTTCTCCAAAGAAGCCTTGATATTTCTTTTGCTCGGATAGGCTGATTTGCCACCCCTTCGCCAACAAATCCACTACTTCAAACCCGATGTTATGGCGAGTGCGATCGTACTTAGCACCAGGATTGCCCAATCCCACAATCACTTGGGGAATCATTAGAGGCGATAGAGGTAGGTCAGTCATTGCTGGTTAGCCCAAAGATTCTTCGGGTTGAGATTCTGGGCTAGCCGCGATAGGCTCAGATTCCATAAGTGGAGAGTCTACAGGCTCAGCTTTTACGGTGGGCACCATGGACACTTCTGGTTCAGTGGGTTCGATCGCCGCAGAAAGGGCAGGCGGGGCAGGTTCTTCTAAGGTTGCCTGCATGGGTTCTTTAACAATTCGCTCAATTTGCTCAGCTTCACGCTTGAACTCGCTTTCAAACTCTTTTGAGGCATCTTGAAAGCCGCGAATGGCTTTACCCATACTGCGACCAATTTCGGGTAGCTTCTTGGGTCCAAAAACAAGCAGCGCTAAGGTGAAAATTAGTGCCATTTCGGGCAAACCAATTCCAAAAACATTCATAGTGCTGACTCCTACAGGGCGGTGCGATCGGGAAACATTTACAGGGTCACTGCGTCAAAAAGGTCAACAGACACCAAACAAAAGAATATCTCAGAAAGGAAATGTTATCCGGATCTGGGGTTGCGCGTTGGGCAATAGTTTGGATATGTCGAACCAATCAACCACTCTTTAACTCTGACTTGAATATTATGCATACTTCATTGAACCTCCGTTTAGCGACGTTGGCGACGCTTGCGATCGCTAGTTTGGGTCAGGCGACTCCTGCGATCGCCCAGTCTATGTTTGGTCAACAAGAAATTGACTCAAGCCGCTTTGTTGCGGTTGCCTCTCCCTATGGTGGAAATGCCCATCAACTTCTGATCATAAAACAGCTTAGCAATGTTCGCTCGTGTTGGAGTGAAAGCGGCACTAGCCCAACGGTGATCAATCCGCTGCTAGTAGAATTTGATTTTACTGATATTTGTGGGCGCAGCACTGACAGCAATGGCTACTCGATGCGGGTGGGTGGCGAAGATCAAAACTGGCGCTATAGCTTTCGGGTCGTCAAGCGAGAGGGCGATTTACACCTGATTGCGGCACCCAATACCGATCGCACCGCGCCAGAACTGCTGATTGCTAGAACACGCGGCTATACCCCTGGTTTTGCCAAACTTTACTTTGAACCGGGCTGGCGAGTCACTGAGCGATCGTATCAAGGTTCATCGATTGGACATGTCTATTTGACGAATAATCAATCGATCGCCAGCTTGAATGCAACGGCGATCGCGGCTCGTCCCGTGTTTAATCGCCCCGTTGTCACGAATCCTACGCCCCCCAGCTATCCCAGCCGTCCAGTTGCCACCAATCCCGGTTCCAATCCTGTTGTGATCGCGCCTATCGCTACGACCCCCATCTCTATCCCATCGGTGCAAGCGCCTCGCCCGGTAGCACAACCCCAACCTAAGAAAGTGCAAAAGCGCCGTTCTAGCTGGTTTCAGCAGCTATTTGGACGGTAGATTAATTTGGAGGTGGAGGAGTGGAGGGGTAGAGGAGTGGAAATGTGAGATTAAATGCGGCTGAACTTCTTTACCTTCTACCGCTTTTGGGTATTGCAGTACGAGAAAAGGTCAAAACAACCACCGTCCGTTATTCTTTATTTCTTAAGGATCTTTATGTCCTAATCTATTCATCTGTTGCTATAAAACTTGCTCAACTTTTTAGAAAACTTGTTTGAATGTATAGATTCTACAAAGTTATCCAAGGAAGTGAGTTTGGCTTTACGGGCATGTTTAGGATGAGGGCAAGGAATAGGAGTGCGATTCTATTCGGTTCTTGCGCTCTGCAACATTGCAGCATAACTCCGTGGATAGTAGTATTTCTCAGCGTATCAATTCCAACGCCTTGGAGGTCGTACTTCCATTTCGTCGCCTACTTGCTGTTGGAGAAAAAAAACGGGGTGGGCTAATTCTCTGCAAACCTCATTATGCTGAGTTTGCGGGACCGGGTGCCGCGATCGCCTGCCTCACGGCGCCTGACTATTCATTCATTATTGCGATCGGCGCTCCAGAACTGGTTGAAGTCACCAATCCCAGCGATCGCCAACGGGCTTACAGTCGCAGAATCCAGTGGGTTCGCTGGCTTCAAAAAATTGTGTTTCATCCCGATCCAGTTCAACGAGCAGAGAAGCTATTTTTGGGATTTGAAGAATTTTTTACGGGTGAAGTGGTGTCTCAAATTCCTGATGAAATTATGGGATTACTCGCGGGGGTGTTGCCACAAACCATCGCAGCCGTGCGATCGCAAAATCGCTATTTGGGGTTGAGCGATCGCTTTAATTCTGAAAATCCAAGCAAGGCAGCATCGTCGATCGTCATTTTAGATGGACAAACGCTACAGCCAATTAAAGTCTATCCTCCTACTCAAGCGGAGCGGTCAACCCGTTCAGGCACTTTAACAGAGTTCAACAAGTTGCCTCAGAGTGCCTAGAGAACTGCTAGGCTAATAGGATGGTCATTCAGTATCCCCCTCGCCAAAAAGATTTAGAAAACCTAGCAAAAAAACTAGGATTATCCAACACGGCACCCATCAATTGGTATTTGCTGGATTTAGCCTTAACCCATCCCACAATCTCGGCAACCGCCAACTACGAGCAGCTAGAGTTTGTTGGAGATGCGGTGATTCGCTTAGCAGTGGCTGAGTTTTTGCTCGAAAGTTATTCCACTCTGCCCGTGGGTGAGTTTGCAGCAGTTCGGTCTATTTTGGTGAGCGATCGCATTTTAGCTCGACTGGCGGCTGGCTATGGGCTATCTCGCTATCTTTTAGTGAGCAACAGTGCTTATCACGATAAATTAGGGGAAGAATCGCGGTTAGCAGAATCGTTTGAAGCTATTTTGGGTGCTTTGTATCTCAGCACACACAATTTCTCGCTGATCCGTCCCTGGCTTGATGTTCAGTTAGTTCCATTAATCGATGAAATTCGCACCGATCCTGCCTTGCAAAACTATAAAGCGGCTTTGCAGGAGTGGACTCAAGCCCACTACAAATTGCTACCCACCTATCGGCTAACTGAGTCCGATATATCAACCTTACCTCACTGCTTTACGACAGAAGTTTGGCTGCAAGATCAGTGTCTTGGGGAAGGAAGCGGACGATCGATTAAAGCTGCCGAACAAGCTGCTGCCCAAGTTGCTTTTTTTGCCGTTTGCACGCCTCAACACGATCGCAGCTAGCCTCATGGTTCATCCACGTCCTTTTATTACTGTAGTTTTGGCGATTAGCTTAGATGGCAAAATTGCCGATCGCCACCATTCTCCGGCTCGGTTTGGCTCTCCTGCCGATAAACAGCACCTGGAAACCCAAATTGCTCAAGTGGATGCCGTTCTTTTTGGTGCTGGCACTTTACGAGCCTATGGCACAACGCTCCGCATTTCTCATCCTGACTTACTTCAGCAGCGCCAAGCCCAAAATAAATCTCCTCAGCCGATTCATATTGTTTGTTCTGCTTCTGGAACCCTTGATCCTCAACTTGCATTTTTTCGGCAACCGATTCCACGCTGGCTTCTGACAACCGAGATCGGTGCCCAACCATGGACTGATCACGAGAGCTTTGAACGCATTATCGTCACAGAATCAGATGCAACAGAATCTAGTGCAATAGATTGGGTCGCCGCCTTTCAAACTTTGGCAACTCTAGGCTGCGATCGCATTGCAGCATTGGGTGGCGGTGAACTGATTGCTGGACTACTCACCGCAGAATGTGTTGATGAGTTGAGAATCACCGTTTGCCCACTCATTTTAGGCGGACGAACTGCCCCAACCTTAGTTGAAGGGAAAGGCTTTCTAGAAGCGATCGCCCCTCGCCTAGAGCTAATCACCGCGCAAACCATCGATCAAGAAGTCTTCCTACATTACCGAATCAAAAGAGGCAACGGGCAATAGGCAATAGGAAGAGGGCATAGAAGAAGAGGGAAGCAAACAACTCAAAACTCAAAACTCAAAACTCAAAACTCAAAACTCGCCACTCATCTTTCCCCACATTGAGCCAGATGTATTACGCTGTATGAAGTTTAACCATGTGAGCAATGCTCGAATCGCTAAAGCCCCACTACTCCGTGACTTGGGTTAATCGTATTGCAGACATTCCACAAGCTGATTGGGATGCCCTAGCAATGCCTCTCAAAACTCCATTCTTTGAATGGGAATGGCTGAACAATATGGAAACCTCTGGTAGCACCACTGCCCGCACTGGCTGGTTACCGAATCACTTAACGATCTGGCGTGAGCATTCGACCGATAATTTGCCCCAACGCAGCCTCGTTGCGATCGCGCCTCTCTACGTGAAAGGGCATAGCTACGGTGAGTTTGTGTTTGATCAGCAATGGGCAGAGTTGGCGGGGCGTTTAGGCATTGAATACTATCCCAAGTTGCTGGGGATGTCGCCATTTACGCCAGCCGAAGGCTATCGGTTTTTGATTGCACCTGGAGAAAACGAAGACGAGTTAACCGCGCTGATGATTAACGCGATCGATCACTTTTGCGATCGCAATAACATCTCTGGTTGCCACTTCCTATATGCCGATCCTGAGTGGAAACGGTTAATGGAGCGTCACGGATTCAACACCTGGCTACACCACAGTTTTATTTGGCAAAATCAAGGCTATCAAACCTTTGAAGACTACTTAACCGGGTTTAATGCCAACCAGCGGCGGAACATCAAACGAGAACGCAAAGCCGTTGAAAAAGCAGGACTGGTGCTAAAAACTTGGAACGGAGACGAGATTCCAGAATCCTTGTTTTCTCTCATGTATGCCTACTATGGCGATACCTGTGACAAGTTTGGCTGGTGGGGCAGCAAATATCTGACAAAAAAGTTTTTTGAACAGCTTTATCCTAACTATGCCCATCGCGTTGTTTTTGTCGCTGCTTATCCCGAATATGATCCCCACAATCCGGTAGGCATGTCTTTTTGCTTAACCAAAGGCACCCAACTCTATGGGCGCTATTGGGGTTCATCCGATGATATTGACTGTCTCCATTTTGATGCGTGCTACTACACGCCAATTGAATGGGCAATTCATCATGGCATTCAAACGTTTGATCCTGGGGCAGGTGGACGACACAAAAAACGGCGAGGTTTTCCCGCAACGCCCAACTACAGCCTGCATCGCTTCTATCATCCCCGCCTTGCCCAAATCTTTAGAACTTACATTGGCGAAGTGAATGAAATGGAACAGCAAGAAATGGAAGCAATCAATCAAGATTTACCTTTTAAGCTAGAAAGCTCAGCCGATGAATTTGCATCCCAAAGATTACTCGAACTGGAAAAGGAGAAGTTCTAAAATTCACTGTAGAGAAGTAAGAAACAGATAAAAAATTGCTCAGTATCACATCTAATTGGTTTCAGATTATCGAGGATTGAAATTTTCTAAAATGCTGATCAGGATTCAGTTAACTGATTCTTGGAGCGGATGAGCAATCCATGTTTTGGTGCAAAAATCATGGCGATTACAAATAGCAGTGTTTGTAGTACCACAATGCAGCCGCCTGTTGAGCCATCAATGTGATAGCTGATATAAGTTCCCATGACGCTAGAAAATACACCTGAAGCCATGGCGATTAGCACCATGTGATCAAAGCGATCGCTTAACAAATATGCCGTTGCCCCTGGAGTCACCAACATGGCGACGACTAAAATAATACCGACAGTTTGAAGTCCAGCAACCGCAGTTAGCGATAGCAACGACAATAGAACATAGTAGAGAAAGCCAATGTTTATGCCAATGGATCGCGCATGAGTAGAATCAAAACAAAACAAGATTAAATCTTTTCGTAAAACTGCCAACGTCACTAGAGTAATCACACTAATGATGATGGTTTGAATAATGTCGGAATCCGAAATCCCTAAAACATTGCCAAACAAAATGTGAGTTAAATCAACAGTGCTTGTAGTCTTAGAAATTAGCACAATCCCAAACGCAAAAAAACCAGTGAATACTAAGCCAATTA
The DNA here is from genome assembly GCF_040830845.1 of Sivoneniella epilithica UHCC 1019. Taxonomy (NCBI): domain Bacteria; kingdom Bacillati; phylum Cyanobacteriota; class Cyanophyceae; order Leptolyngbyales; family Leptolyngbyaceae; genus Sivoneniella; species Sivoneniella epilithica. The sequence continues at coordinate 19,719 of NZ_JBFPDP010000046.1, read as the reverse complement.
CCGTGTCTTCTTTAACGCGAGTTTTGGATTTGATAAAGCCGATCGCAATCACAGACCCTACACCAAACACAAATGCACCGATCGCAAAAGGAATATTCAGAATATAGGCAATCACCACTCCCGGCAGCACCGCATGGGAAACCGCATCGCCCATCAATGCCCATCCCTTCAATGTCATATAGCAAGATAGGGCAGAACACACTAGCCCCACCAAAGCACTCACTAAAATCGCCTTGACCATAAATTCGTGTTGTAATGGAGCCGCGAACCATTGAATTAAGTCCATGACTGCTCCTCTTGATGACGTTGAGTCGCTCGACTTTTGGCAGAAGAAAAATCGCCAACTGAGCCGCCAAAGGCACGAGAAAGATTTTCTTCAGTGAACACCTCAGAGGTATCGCCATAGGCAAGGATGCTGCGATTGATCAGCACCACCTGATCACAAAAGGTCGTGATAGAGGCTAGGTCGTGAGTTGAGATCAAAATTGTATGTCCGGCTTGCCGAAGGTCGATCAATAAGTCGATCATCATTTTTTCGGTTTTGATATCGACTCCAGCAAATGGCTCATCTAACAGCAAAACAGTTCCCTGTTGCGCCAAGGTTCGGGCAAAAAAGGTGCGTTTCTTTTGTCCGCCGGAAAGTTCCCCAATTTGGCGATCGCACATTTGCCACATTTCCACCCGCTCTAATGCCTCTTTCACTGCTTGTTTATCGGGCGATCGGGGAATTCGTAGCAAATTCATGTAGCCATAGCGCCCCATCATCACGACATCGTGAACGCTCACCGGAAAGTTCCAGTCTACTTCCTCCGACTGAGGCACATAGGCGACTAGATTGTTTTTTTGTACTTGGCGGATCGACAATCCATTAATTGAAATTTTTCCGCTAGCAGGTTTGACAAATCCCATAATGGCTTTGAACAAAGTCGATTTTCCTGCCCCATTCATTCCCACTAACCCACAAATGGTTCCCGCTTTGAGTTGCAGTGAGGCGCTATGCAACGCCACTTTGCCATGATAAGCAACCGTCACATTCTCAATGTCAATGCTGATCTCATTCATAGGGCTTCTCTAATTATCTTGTAATCCTTTTATCAAAGTATTGATGTTGTATTCCAGCAACTTGAGATAGGTCGGTGCTGCGCCATTAGGAGGAGACAAAGAATCGACATAAAATATACCGGCAAATTTCGCGCCAGTTTCCTTTGCTACTTGAAGCTGTGCCTCATTGCTAACGGTACTTTCACAAAATACTGCGGGGATCTGGTTCGCTTTGACCGTATTAATCACCCGCTCCACTTGTTTAGGAGTCGCTTGCTGTTCGGCATTGACTGCCCAAATATAAACTTCTTTCAAACCATAATCACGCGCAAGATAGGAGAATGCACCTTCACAACTAACGATGTAGCGTTTATCAGCAGGAATAGCTGAAATAGCTTGCTTTAGTTTTTCATCGATCGCCCGAATTTTTTGACTATACGCTTTGGCATTCGCATCATAGGTCGCAGCATTTACCGGATCGAGAGTGCCTAAAGCTTTACGAATATTTTCGACGTAGACTAAAGCATTTTTGGGAGACATCCAAGCATGAGGATTAGGCTTGCCTTGATAGGCATCCTCAGCAATATTGACAGGCTGGAATCCTTCACTGAGAGTCGTATGGGGAACTTTAGGCAAACTGTTATAAAACCGGGTTGCCCAACGTTCAAGATTTAAGCCATTTTCCAGAATCAGATCAGCCTGTTGTCCCCGTTCCAAGTCCCTTGGCGTGATTTCATAGCCATGAATTTCTGCACCCGGTTTGGTAATGGATTCGACGATCGCCTTGTCTCCCGCCACGTTTTTTGCCATATCCGCTAATACGGTGAAGGTTGTCAAAACCACCTTTTTTTGATCCTGTGGACTGGGAGTTAGCTGGGAGTTAGCGGCTGTATTCTGTTGGGATGGCGCAGTTTGAGGAGAACATCCGCCCAGCCAGAAACCGAGCAGCCCTAACGCCACAGTGAAAGAACTTTGGATAACGACAGATTGCCAAACACAGCTAAACTTGCGCTTCATATCCTTGTTTCATAATCCTTTCACTTTAAAAAAGTACCATACCTCTAGGATAATGAAAAGATTATGAAATATAAATAGGCATAAAACGCTCACTTAGGGCGATCGCTCTCAAACCAGCCACTCTCGACTTGCCAACTGCCTTTTCGCCAGACTGACGACAATCTTGCCTAACCCCAAATTCGCTAAGACGCAAATTCCGTTAACAAAAAAGAAACATCTTGCTTAAATCGTTGAAGCATGAGATTTTTTGATTAGCTTAAAAATAATAATTAATTATCAAAAGCAATGGTTGCACTCTACAGCGAGATACGGGCATTGCTGCGATCGCCCTTTACAACAGGAGTCGCGATCGCGGGAAGTTTTCTACTCAGTCAAACCAGCGCTTTTTTGGGGGGAATCTCTCCTGCCGCTGCCCAAAATATCGTCACCGACGGCACCCTAGGCACCCCTGCGGTAGCCATTCCGATTACGCCAAATGGCACACTTAATAATCCTGCTCAGCCAAACTTACCGGCGCTCTATCCCAATGCCTACATTATCCAGGAAGCGCTGGGGCAAACGGTCGGCAACAATCTATTTCATAGCTTTAATCGCTTTAACCTGAGCAACGGCGAGTCGGCAGTCTTTCAGAGCGGGGGCACTATTCGCAATATTTTATCGCGAGTGACTGGGGGCAACGCTTCCCTCATTGATGGTTTAATTCAGACCCAAAGCACAAACGTTAATTTATTTCTAATTAATCCCCAAGGAATTATCTTTGGCTCCAATGCCAAGCTGGATATTGGCGGCACTGGGGGACGAGGCAGCTTTGTTGCCACCACTACAGATTCGTTAGTTTGGGGCAATGATCCCACTCGCCAGTTTAATGCTCGCACTCCCGGTGGAGCCGACAGCTTACTGACCCTGGTCGGCGATCCGAGCGGTTTTTTGGTGGGGCAAACCCGACCCGGCGCGATCGCGGTGAATGGCAGCCAGCTTAATGTATTTCCCAATCAGCGACTGCTATTTTTGGGCGGTGATTTCACCCAGACGAATGGAAGATTGTCTGCCCAAGGAGGACAGGTTGAAATTGCCGCGATCGCGGGTTCTGGAACAGTGGGCTTAAATTTAGAGAACCCTGCTGAATTTGGCTTTGCTATCCCCAGAAGTATGCAGCGGGCAGATGTTTTGATTAATAGCGGCATTATCAGTACCAGTGCCAGAGATACCGAAAGTGGCGACATTTCCATTCAAGCAAAAACGATTACCGTCACGAATAGCAGCCGCCTGTTTGCTGAAACCGCTGGAGCCGGAAATGCAGGGGATATTTATTTATTTGCCTCAGACTCGATTGAGGTCAGCAACCAATCGACGTTGCAAAGCATTGTGCGATCGGGGGGAGTGGGCGATGGGGGCGTAGTCTTTTTAAGGGCACCGGGCACCGTGTCTATCCTGAATGGGTCGGGGCTTTTTAGCGTAATTGATGAAGGCGGCAGCGGCAAGTTTGGCGCGAATGGTTTTGCTGGGAACGTGTTTGATGCGGTGCTAGGACGAGCAGGCAAGCCCATTGTGGGATCGGTGTTTATTGCTGCGGGGTCGATTCTGCTATCCAATGGCTCGGTACTCAATGCCAGTACTGCGGGAAGTGGCAACGCGGGAGCAGTGCTGGCAGTGGCTCAAGACAGCATTACGATTACCAATGGCAGCGCGATCGGCAGTATTGTTCTTCCCACGGCAAACGGCAGCGCAGGCGGCGTGATTTTGGGTGCGAGTTCCATTTTGATTGATGCATCGTCCAGCTTGACGACTTCAACGTTTGGCAATGGCGATGCGGGATTAATTTTGGCAATTGCTAGCGATCGCATCACAATTGACGGCAACCGCAGCGGCATTTTTAGCGCAGTTGCACCCGGAATTGATCAAGCAGCCGGGGGCATTGTGATTGGGGCAAAAGTCCTCGAACTGCAAAACGGAGCCAGAATTAGCGTAGACAATGCGGGTAGCGGAACGGCTGGGGATATTTTTATTACGGGTTTGGGAGTCTACCTGAATCGAGGCGCTCGAATTTCAGCCATTACAAAATCAGGACAAGGAGGCAACATTCAGCTTCAGGTGGGCGTTTTAATCTTGAATAACACCAGCAACATTTCCACGGAGGCAGGCACGGATCAAGCAGGAGGCAATGGCGGCAATGTGTTGATCACAGGCAGCACGTTTCGCTTTGGACTCGATCGCGCTTTTATCGTCTCCGGCAAACCGATTGGCAACAGCAACATTCGGGCGAATGCCTTTACAGGCGATGGTGGCAGCATTTCCATCCTGGCGTACAAACTGACTGATATTGCCCGCCGAGCCGATGTATCTGCCACCAACGACATTGATGCGAGTTCTCGATTTGGGTTAAACGGCACCGTGGAACTGAGTGTTTTAGATATTGACCCAGAACGAGGCACTGTCGCCTTGGCGGGTCGCCTAACGGATGTCACCAACCTGATTGCTGAAGGCTGCGATTCTAGAGGGAAGTTGTCTTTAGGTCGATTGGTCAGCACGGGGCGGGGCGGTTTGCCGAGTAGCCCCGTGGAAACCTTGGCGGATGAATCTGTGGTAGCGAACTGGGTGGTCGTGCCAGAAAAGAACGAGCCGGAAAAGAACGAGCCGGAAAAGAACCAGACTGGCGATCGCTCAACCACAGCCTTACAGCAAAACTCAACCGAAACGACGAGTTACGCCGCATCACCCGATCTGAATGCAGCCAGCCCAACCGAAGATCTGCCCCCTTTCAGCGAAGACAGCCCCCAGCCGTTGCAGTCAACCTTCACCCCTGCTAAACCGGTTCCGTCTGCCCCCAAAAATCGTCACCCTTCGTTTGAAATTGTTGAGGCACAGGGGTGGACAGTGGATTCCGATGGTAACGTAGTTCTCGTTGCTCAAGCCTCTACCCCTGAACTGCACATTCCTTGGCTGTTGCCGGGAACTTGCCCTACCCTTTAGCCCCTTTGTGAGGAGATGATCGGAAACTGTGAATACCAAGTTATTGAATGCCCCCCTTGGTTTGTTCGGTTTGCTCGTGTTGATGTCGTTTTGTTCCACCGCGATCGCTCAATTGCCTGCCCCCGATCCACGGGGAAATCAGCCGCCCTCCTTAGATCCGCTGCCCATCCCTAGAATTGAGCCAATTCCATCCCCCGATCAGCTTTTGCCCCCTTCCTTAACTACGCCTTCCTCACCGGAGCAATTGCCGGTGGATGCGCCCGAAACGATTCAGGTGACGAAGTTTATGGTGATTGGCAGTACGGTTTTCTCTGATAGAGAGTTGACGGAAGCGATCGCCAAAGAGATTGGAGCTATCCCACCCACAGGACGCACCCTTTCCTTAACAGAAATCTTTCAAGCGCGATCGGCAGTGACCAAGCTCTATACTGATCGCGGCTATTTAACTTCTGGAGCCTATATTCCACCGCAAAAGATGCAAAGCGGCGCGATCGAAATTCGGGTTGTGGAAGGCAGCTTAGAAGAGATTCGGGTGACGGGCACGAAACAGTTAAATCCGGGATATGTTTCCAGCCGGATTGGGCTTGCGACCCAAACACCCTTAAACCGCGATCGCTTGTTAGAAGCGCTGCAACTGCTGCAACTCAATCCGCTGATCGGCAATCTCTCAGCAGAACTATCAGCGGGATCTCGTCCCGGCACCAGCTTACTGGAAGTGAAAGTGACGGAAGCAAAATCCGCCTCGGCAACTTTCACCGTGGATAATGCGCGGGTGCCCAGCGTGGGGAGTGTTCGGGGACAAGCCGCAGGTTTAGAACGAAATCTACTGGGTTTTGGAGATGCGCTCAGTGTATCGTTTACTAAAACCAGTGGCAGCACCGCCGTAGACTCTAGCTATACCATACCTGTTAGCCCACGCAACACAACCCTAAGCTTCAGTGCCGGATTTTCCAATAGCGAAGTAATCGAAGCGCCCTTTGATGTTTTAGAAATCAAATCTGCTTCAAACTATTTTGAATTAACGGGTCGGCATCCCTTGATTGAAACGCCGACTCAAGAACTGGCGCTTGGGTTAACACTGGGTCGCCGCAGCACTCGCACTCAACTGTTGGGCGATATTCCCTTTCCGAGTCCGGGTGCCGATCCCGAAGGACGGACTACAGAATCGGTGGTGCGCTTTTTTCAGGAATATACCAAGCGCAGCAGCCAATCGGTGTTTGCGCTGCGATCGCAGTTTAACGTGGGGGTGAGTGCATTGGGTTCCACGGTCAATGTTGAGCCACCCGATACCCGGTTTTTTACCTGGAGAGGGCAGGCTCAATGGGTGCGATTGCTCGCTCCTGACACGCTGCTGATTGTGCGCGGTGATTTACAGTTCGGCGATCGCCCCCTCCTACCCATTGAACAATTTGGCGTAGGCGGTCAACTCAGCGTCCGGGGCTATCGCCAAGATTTACTGTTGACCGATAACGGAGCTTTCGGATCTGCCGAAGTGCGAATTCCGATTCTGCGCCTGCCCAAACAGCAAGCCCTATTACAGTTCACGCCCTTCATCGACTATGGGCAAGGATGGAACAACGGCGACTCTCCCAATCCCGATCCCAGCGCCTTAGTTTCTGCGGGATTTGGGCTGCGGCTGCAAGTCAGCAATAACTTAACCGCCCGCATGGAATTTGGATTTCCATTAATCAAAGTGAATTCTCAAAAAGAAACCTTACAAGAAAAAGGCATTTACTTTTCGGTGGTTTATACGTTGTTTTAAGGAAAAAGGGAAGGCGAGAGGCGTTCGCGTAGCGTCTCCGTAGGAGATGGGGCAAGGGGCGAGAGGCGAGAGAGTTGGAAAAATTAAGGGATGGGAAAGCTATGAAACCTTGGAAAAAATCAAGTCGCGATCGTCGGCTAAAAAAATGGCTCAAGTCCAGCATTAAAGCAATAATGTTGATTGGATTGGCAACCGCGATCGCTCTTTTATCTGCTGCCCTTTCCCCCGGATTAGCGCCTGTGATGGCAAAAATTCCGGCAACTCATACCGCTTCAAATCCAATCGCCCAAACTGAACCCGAGCAGCACGGTAAAACCCTATTTGAAGCGGGGCAATATCAACAAGCCGCAGATGAACTAGAGCAAGCAGTGAAACGTTACCAAGCGCAGGGTAACCCATTGCAACAAGCCGCCGCTCTAGCCAATCTTTCCCTAGTTCATCAACAGCTTGGCGCATGGGATTCTGCCACCGCCGCGATCGCTGCCAGCCTCAGCCTGCTCCAACCATTGACCAATGCGTCTCCAGCAATCCCCGTGCTTGCCCAAGCCTTAGAAGTCCAGGGAAAACTGCAACTCAACAGGGGTGAAATGGAGCCAGCCCTAGCGACCTGGCAAAAAGCAGAATCGCTGTTTCGGAAAGCAAAGGATACCGAAGGAGCGATTCAATCCCAGATGAATCAAGCTCAGGCATTGCGATCGCTGGGGTTTTATCGCCGCAGCCTAGATCGATTGAACACCCTGAATGCGACCCTGCAAGCCCAGCCCAACTCTCGTCAAAAAGCGATCGCCTTAAGAAATTTGGGGGATGCGCTGCAAGTGGGTGGCAGTTTGGAGCAGTCGCACACTGTGCTAGAGCAAAGCTTAGAGGTTGCCGAAGCAGTGAATGCGCCCAATCAAATTGCTGCTGCTCTGCTGAGTTTAGGCAATTCCGCCCGTGCCCAAAAAGATGCTAAATCCTATCCAGCGGATGCGATCGCCTACTATGAACGCGCCGCCAGCCTTGCAACCGTGCCACTCTTGCGAATTCAAGCCCAACTCAATCAACTGAGCTTACTGATTAGCCAGCAATCTGCCACACTAGCTGCTAGTCAATCGGGCGATCGCATCCAGCGACTCCTGACGCAACTGCCCGCCCAATTGGAGCAACTGCCAGCTAGCCGTGCCGCCATTTATGCCCGCATCAACTTCGCCCAAACCCTGCTCAACTTTGCGAACCAACAGTCTCTCGCCGAAAATCAGCCTTTTCCCCCTGTGCCTAGCCGCACTGCATCGACTTTAGCGCTATCTCCCCTGCTAAAAACGACTCTCCAACAAGCGATCGCGCAATCTCGCAGCCTCGGCGATAAACGGGCAGAATCCTATAGCTTAGGCACTTTGGGCACTGCCTATGAAAAAGCAGCGGCTCAACTCGCACCCACCAACGTAAGCGCCCAAACGCAGCAGTTGGAGTATGCCAGGGACGTGACTCAAAAAGCACTAGTTCTAGCACAGGCAACCAATACCTGGGATATTGCCTATCGCTGGCAGTGGCAACTGGGGCGGTTGCTCAAACAAACGGGCAATGTGAAAGACGCGATCGCGGCTTATGATGCGGCAATCGTTAATTTGCGATCGCTGCGAGGCGATCTTGTCTCGGTCAATCCCGATGTGCAATTTAACTTTCGAGACAGCGTGGAGCCAATCTATCGCCAATCTGTAGAACTGCTGCTGTCTGAGGCTAAAACGGAACCCACCACCGAAGCTGAAAAAAAAACCAACGCCGATTATTTGGAAAAAGCCCGTCAGCGAATTGAATCACTTCAGCTTGCAGAACTGGATAATTTCTTTCGCGAAGCCTGCCTAGAAGGTCAACGGGTTGTGCTAGATGACATCGTGGATAAACAGAACCCCACAACGACGATTATTTATCCAATCGTGCTGAAAGATCCGTTGACATCAACGGTAAAAATCCAAGTCATTGCTAAAATTCCAAATCAGCCCCTCAAACTCTATCCCTTAGTTGACGCAAAAGACTTCGATGTCACAATTGACCAGATTATCAGCACTTTAGATGACGGACTCACTCAACTGCAACCCTTTCAAGCTGCAACCCGCAAAGTCTATGACTGGCTGATCAAGCCAATGGAGCAAGATATCCAATCCGCGATCGCCCTAGCAGAATCTACCAAAACGAAAGCGACCCCTGATACCGCCAACAGTGCCGCAAAAGTGGAAACTTTGGTTTTTGTGTTGGACGATCGCCTGCGTCAAGTACCCATGGCGGCGTTATGGGATGGACAGCAATATCTTGTCGAGCGCTACGGCATTGCTATTAGTCCCGGTTTGCAGCTACTCGACCCCCAACCCATCAAGCGAGAACCCCTGAGAGTGCTTGCTGCCGGGTTGAGCAACCCTCCCAAATCGCTTGGATTCATCAAATTACCGTATGTAGAGAATGAAATCGCCTCTATCACCAAACTCGGCTTCTTGACTACGCCCCTTCTAGAGCAGAACTTCACTCGTACTACTCTAGAAGGCAACATTAATGCCGCCCCGTTTAATGTGGTGCATTTGGCAACCCATGGTCAATTTAGCTCTAATGCCAAAGACACGTTCATTGTGGCAGCCGATGGACCGATCAACGTTTCTCAGTTTGATACTTTATTGCGGAGCCGCGATGCTACCCGTCCCGAAGCGATCGAACTGCTGGTCTTTAGCGCCTGCCAAACTGCCAAAAATGATAATCGTGCCACCTTAGGATTAGCCGGATTTGCGGTTCGTTCTGGAGCCAGAAGCACCTTGGCATCCTTGACCAATGTAAATGATGAATCTACATCATTATTGATGGCAGAGTTTTATCAGCAGTTGAGTAATCCCAAGGAGTCGATTACCAAAGCAGAAGCACTGCGACGCGCCCAGGTTGCCCTACTCCAAAACCCGACCGACTATGATTTACATGCCCCGAAACTTTGGGCACCTTATATCCTGATCGGCAACTGGTTATAAGGGATGTGCCGCCTTGTCCCGCCACGATTTGGTGCGAGATCGCCAGCCCTAATTAGGGTATACACCAGAAATTTCAAATAGAGTGCCCTTTGATAGAATGAGTCCATCTGTTGCGAGGAACCCATGCTCGTAGAACTTTCTATTCCCCTACCGCCGCTGCCCACTGCGGCAGAACTTCCCGACTCTAACGATACGCCTGTGGATAATGAACTCCAGAATCTAGTGCCCAATTTGCTTTTGGCGATTTTGGCTGTCATTTGGCGCGATCGCCAAGACTGGTTCTTTGGCGTAGATATGGGAATTTATTATCTGCCGACTTTTCCGCGTAAAGCGATTGTGCCAGATGGCTTTTTGAGCCTTGGCGTGGAGCGTCGTTCTCGCCCCAGTGGACGGCGAAGCTACGTCATGTGGGAAGAACACTGGACTGCTCCGATAGTGGTCGTGGAGGTGGTTTCCCAAACCTATGGCGGCGAATATGACAGCAAAATGGAGAAATACCTCGACCTAGGCGCGCTCTACACCGTCATTTACAACCCAGACCACGCCAAGCGAGACAACCATGCTCCCTTTGAAGTCTATCAACGGGTGGAGGATGAGTTTGTGTTGCGATCGCAGGAGCAATTTTGGATACCAGAACTGCAACTGGGCATTGGGGTCGCCACAGGGGTTTATAAAGGCTGGGAGCGAGATTGGTTGTTTTGGTTTGATCAGACGGGCGATCGCTATCCCAGCCCCGATGAACAGGTATCCCAAGCAGAACAACAAGTTGAACAAGTTGAGCAACGGGCAATTCAGGCAGAACAAGAGGTGCAACAGGCTAACCAAGCTCTGCAAAACTTGCGAACTCGGATGCAGCAGCGAGGAATTGATCCAGATAATTTGTGAATTGTCCTTTGCCTGCTTGCTTTTATCTTATGGCGCTAGTAAGACTTCGTTACGATCGCTCAGATTTGACAACGCACTAGCTGGATCAATCGGGCGACGGGGGGCGATCGCGATTGGCACTGTCGTCACCGCTCCCCATTGTTGAGTTAAGCTTTGCAAAAATTGATCTTGCTGAACGCGCAAGCCTTCTACATCGCTGCCTCGATTCATGATCACAAACCAAATCAAGCCGCGATCGCGGGTGGGCAACACTCCCGCCAAACTGCTGACATCATTCAAAGTCCCAGTTTTGACCACCGATCCCCCCGGAATCGAGCGATCTTGAATGGTGCCCTGATCCTTGCCAGCGATCGGAAACAAATCGGCGATCGTCAAATTGTGGGCGAGTGCATAGCGCTGCACCGCCGACAGCATCGCATATACAGCCCGTGGAGAAATCCGGTTTTCAACGCCCAACCCAGACCCATTGACTAGCAAAACTTCTTGAGCCGGAGCGCCCGACAGTGCCGCCGCTTTTTGGGCAACCACCGCCGCGCCCCCTGCCAAATCTGCCAAGGTTTGCGAAATCACATTGTTGCTATACACATTCATCAGCTTCAAAATTTGCGCCAAGGGTAAAGACTGATGACGCAGCACTTCTTGAGTTTGCGGCAACGAACTGGCTGGGATAACGCGCACCGCCCCGGCAATTTCAAGTTGGGGACGGGGTGTACCGGGGGGGAGGCTTTGATATTGGGCGATCGCGTCTTCCGACCAATCGCTAGCATTCAACCCTTGTTTTAACAATTCTCCCGCCTTGTCTGGCATTACCTCAAAATTCATTTGAAAGTTGCCCGCAATCACCAGATTACCTGTGACTTTAGTAATCCCCAGTTTGTTTAACGCATTGCCCACCGCAAACGCCTGCTCCCAGACAAACAGCGGATCGCCGCTACCCTGAATCACTAAGTCTCCATTCACCACACCCTGCTGCACCGCTCCCGTCGTGCCAATCACCGTTTCAAAGCGATGCTCGGCTCCCCAGGTTTCCAAAGCCACGAGAGTTGTAGCAACTTTTGTTAGCGAGGCGGCTGGCAGGGGTGTTGCTCCTTGATTGCTAGATAGCACGATGGGTCCAGATTGCAACCATACGCCCTGAGCCGCGATCGGCAAGCCTGCGACTGCTAATTCTCTCAAATATTGCTGTAACAGAGCATTGGTCGTATTATCCGCACTAACGGCATTAACCAACCAGGGAGTAGTTTGCAGCACATCCACCGCAGAACTAAGCGACTGCGGCATTCCTGACATAGACAGCCACACCGAAATTAAAGCCGAACTAAACGTATCAAACACGGTTATCTTCCCTCAACGGGCGCGACTGAACTTGCTAGAGTAGATTGCAGAATAAGTAACGCGATGTGCGACTATCCCAACCCCCCTCACCCTAAATCCCTCTCCCAGAGCGGGAGAGGGACTTTGAACCGTTCTTGCTCCCCTTCTCCTGCCTTGGGAGAAGGGGCTGGGGGATGAGGGCTGACTTTAGTTGCACATCAGGTTAAGTATATTAAAGCTTCTGAATATAGCGCCTTTTAAAGGGTGAAATGGCAAAATCTGATCCAAATTCGATAGTAAGGTTAATTCCATTTGCCGTAGGCGGCTTAGCGGGAACTCTGTTGTTAGTCAACCGTTTGCTGACTGAGAGTTTGACTCCGACTCAAGCGCGATCGGATGTCGTAGGGATTATAGTCTGCGCCGTGCTGATTTTGACTGGACTGATTTGGCAACGAGTGCAACCGCGATCGCCCGATAGTGTGCAATTAGTGGGCACTGAAGTATTTGACCTCGATCGCACCTTACCAGAAACGCTGCAAACCGAACTTGCCTGGGCATCCCATCTGCTGCTCACCAATACCGTGACGCGATCGCTGATCGTCTGGCACGACGGCAAAACATTATTGCGACGAGGCATTTTGCCAGAACAAGCCGTGATCAAACCGGGAGTCATCCTCCAGCGCGTTTTAGATAAACAGAAACCCATTTATTTAGTCGCATTAGCAGTTTATCCTGGCAAAATTGAGTTTGATTACCTGCCAGAAAATACTCAAGGCGTAATCTGTCAGCCGATGGGCGAAAAAGGCGCACTGATTTTGGGTGCCAACGCGCCCCGCAGCTACACCCGTCAAGACGAACAGTGGATCAGCGCGATCGCCGATAAGCTAGCCTACACCCTAAGTCAAACGACGAGTTCCGAATGACGAACGGCGAATGGCGAATTTAATACATCTCCTAGATCAACGCTATGTAAATAAAACTCAAAACTCAAAACTCAAAACTCAAAACTTTCCTTCGACATTCGCCCTTTCCTGCCCCCTTACCCCCTGTTCCCATGCTTTATCTCTATTGGACTCTCGTTTTCGTCATGTTTATTGGCATTATTGGTGCCATTGTTCCAGCGATTCCTGGCATTAGTTTGATTGCGATCGCGGCATTTATTTGGGCGTTTGCCACAAACTTTACCAGTGGCGTAACTGCCCTGATTGTGGCAGTCGTGGTGTTAATTTTGGGCATTGGCATTGATTTTTTGGCTGGCTACATCGGCGCAAAGCAGGCAGGCGCGAGTAAATGGGGGCAAATTGGGGCAATAGTCGGGCTAGTGTTAGGGCTGTTTGGTTTTTTGCCGACCTTACCCATCGGCGGTCCTTTGGGCCCGTTTATCGGTATCATTTTTGGCTCCGCGATTGGCGCAGTCGTGGGAGAGTATTTGTACACCAAGAATTTACTTGCTTCCTTCAAAGCGGCGCTTGGATTGATGGTCGGGTCGTTGGTAGGCAATTTGCTTCAGGAAGTCTTGGCGATCGCAACGGTGGCAGTATTTTTGATCACGACATGGGCTGATAAAGGAGGAGTTGGGTGAATTTGAGTGACGTGAATCAGATCCCGCAGATCCCGACAAGGCAGGAGAGCGATAGTTTGGGAGTGGTGCAGGTTCCGACTGAGCGGCTGTGGGGTGCCCAAACAGAGCGATCGCGGCATCATTTTCCAATTGGGGTGGGGCGGTTTCAGTGGGGGCGATCGGTGATTCGGGCATTGGGGATTTTGAAAAAGGCAGCGGCGATCGCCAATGGTGAACTGGGCTTATTGCCTGCTGAAACGGTGGAGTTGATTGTTCGTGCAGCGGATGAAGTGATTGCGGGACAGTGGGATCAGGAATTTCCTTTGGTCGTATTTCAAACGGGATCGGGCACCCAGTCCAACATGAATGCCAACGAGGTGATCGCGAATCGGGCAATTCAGCTTGTGGGCGGCGTAATTGGCTCTAAACACCCCGTCCATCCCAATGATCATGTCAACCGCTGCCAGTCATCCAATGATACGTTTCCGACGGCGATGCATATTGCTACGGTAGAACAACTAGAAGCGGTATTAATCCCTGCTGTCACGATTTTACGAGACACGCTGGCGGCAAAGGCGGAAGCTTACCAAGCTATTGTGATGGTGGGGCGAACTCATTTGCAAGATGCCACGCCGATTACCCTGGGGCAGGCAATCTCAAGCTGGGTGGCGCAACTGGATGAGGCGATCGCCACAATTCAACGGGCAATTCCTGGAATTTACGAACTGGCGATCGGTGGTACTGCGGTAGGCACGGGCATTAACGCCCATCCTCAATTTGGCGATCTGGCTGCTCAAAAAATCGCGATCGAAACAGGCAAACCGTTTGTCTCTGCTCCTAACAAATTTGCCGCACTCTCTGCCCACGATGCCATGGTCAACGTCAGCGCGGCTCTGCGAACCTTAGCAGGAGCGGTAATGAAAATCGCCAACGATGTCCGCTGGTATGCCTCTGGACCACGGGCAGGCATCGGCGAAATCAATATTCCTGAAAATGAGCCGGGTTCCTCGATTATGCCGGGGAAAATTAACCCGACTCAGTGCGAGGCGCTGACCATGGTGGCGGTACAGGTGTTTGGCAATGATCACGCCGTCGCGTTTGCAGGTTCTCAGGGCAATTTTCAGCTAAATGTCTATAAACCAGTGATGCTGCACAATGTGCTGGAATCAATTCAGCTTTTAGCAGATGGCTGTCGCTCGTTTAATGACCATTGCGCTGTAGGCATAGAACCCAACCAGCCGCGCATTCAAGATCATCTCGACAATTCCCTCATGCTGGTAACCGCGCTCAATCCCCACATCGGCTACGAAAAAGCCGCCAAAATCTCGCTGCTTGCCTATCGGGAAAACATCAGCCTCCGAGAAGCTGCGCTCCAACTGGGATTTGTCACAGGTGATGAGTTTGATCAATGGGTGAAACCAGCGAAAATGACTTGTCCGGGGTGATCCTGGATAACTATAGTGTTATTCAGCCGCCAATCGCAAAACGGTGATAAGGCGTTGATCCATCACTTCATCGCTGCAAAAATGCAGCATTGGTAAACAAATACGGCGTTGCTGAATTGATCTATGAACGCCTAAATTTGCCCTCACCCTAGCCCTCTCCCAACGGGCGAGGGAATAAGATTTCTAGCTCCCTTCTCCTTGGGGAGAAGGGTTGGGGATGAGGGAAATCATAGCTGCAATCAGCAACGCCACAAATACAACCGCAAAACAAGATGGGACTCATGCTTGAACAGGTCGTTCCCTGGGGGCGATCGCTCGCTGAATATCAAGAGATGTTTGCGCTCACGTCAGCAGATTTGCAGCGCCACATGATTGATTGCGGGGGTGGTCCTGCCAGTTTTAACGCTGAGATGACCAAGCAAGGGGATTCTGTGATTTCCTGCGATCCGATTTATCAGTTCTCCGCTGCCGAAATTGCTCAACGCATTGACGAAACTTATCCCGTGATCATGAGCGGAGTTGCCGCCAATCTAGAGAGCTATCGATGGCAAAACATTGCCGATCCTACTCAACTCGGTAATGTGCGGATGGCAGCAATGCAGCAATTTCTAGCCGACTTTCCAACTGGGTTCACTGCCGGACGGTATTGCTTTGCGGCATTGCCAACGCTGCCCTTTCCAGATAAAACTTTTGATTTAGCCCTCTGCTCCCATCTGCTATTCACCTATTCTGATCAGTTATCGTTGGAGTTTCACCGAGCCGCGATCGCCGAAATGTGCCGCGTTGCTCAGGAAGTCCGCATTTTTCCCTTACTCAAAGTTTCTGGTGAACCGTCTCCCTATCTGCCCATTTTGCAAAACGAACTGACTCAACAGGGCTATGCCGCGATCGTTCAGACCGTGCTTTACGAATTTCAGAAAAACGGCAATCAGCTTCTGCAAATCCAGTCAAAGCTTTAAAAGAAATTTTCCCTCACCTTTTGTCATTCCTTTTGATTGCAAGTCAGACCACCGTTAAATGTCAGCCTGATGTTTACGCAGCGATCGCAGACAATTTTGTTTAGGATTCGTCTCAATCTCCCGCGTTATTTGCTTACAGTGAAAGCTGGTAAATCAACGGGCGATACCTGGGTTCAGGAATAGGCTTGCCTGCTGCTGTGGCTGCTTCAATCCATGCGGCTTTCGCTAGTCCAAGCTCACGCACCGCATCTTCTGGAGTTTCGCCAAAGGCAGAGCAAAACTTCAGATCGGGAATATCTGCAATGTAGCCTTCATCCTCTTCGCTATAAAACACATTGATGTGATACCCCTTCATGGTTCGTCTCCAATTTCCTTGAATTTGAGATTATATTGCTCAACCAAAGCCAAAAATTGACGAACTTGATAGGGGTTTGCCTGTCCTTTCTTGTTCTGAAGGTTCACTAGGTTAGGAATCTCCGGATGGTCAAAAATATAATGACTGCCATTAACTCTGGATAACCGGAATCCAAACGCTTCCACTAAAACTACCATTTCACCGAACTGGACATTTTTTGATCCGGCTAAAATCTTCTCAAGTAATTTTTGCTTCTTAGTTATCCTCTACACCCGACCACTCCTTTATCTAGCGACTCCACTGGATATAGGGCAATTGGACAGCGATCGCCCGAATTTGATCCGCTTGCGCCACTAACTGTCCACAGGCATCCCAAGTACCCGACACCAGCATGGAACGAGCGCCTTCATTCATCGTGATGGGTGCCGAGAAATCACCCCAAGCTACCTGATTGGTTTCTAAATCTAAAGTGATAGTGCCTTGGGGATCGGTGGCGATCGCATCCTGTAGTTTTTTCACTACCTCTACTGTTGCTGTAACGCAGGGAATCCCCATCGCTAAGCAGTTTCCAAAAAATATCTCAGCAAAGCTTTCACCCACGATCGCCTTGATGCCCCACTTGGCGATCGCTTGGGGCGCATGTTCCCGCGAGGAGCCACAGCCAAAGTTACCGTTGACGACTAATATCTTGGCTTCCTGATACTGCGGCAAATCAAACGGATGCTGTCCGGTTCGCTGAGTGCGATCGTCGGCAAAAACATTCTGCCCCAATCCATCAAAGGTGACACAGCGCAAAAACCGCGCCGGAATAATGCGATCGGTGTCAATATCATTCCCTGTTAAAGGAATTGCCCGTCCTGAAACTGCCTTCACTTGACTGACCATACTAGCTCTGTCCTTAACCTTGTTCCATTCTCTCATTGAACCGGGTTAAAGTCCCCCAAAAAGGAGAGCGTTGGGCGGCGAGTGTATCAATCCTATTTATAAAGATTACGTGAAGTTCTAGATGAATTTGGAATTGCTTACCTGTTGTTTGCGTTGCCTTAACCTGCGATCGCTAAATTCAGTAGGTGTATCCGTAGATTTACAGACCAGCAGGCGAACCAGTCCTTTTACGATTGTGCCTCTGCTGTTTTCAGTCCTCCTTCTCCCAATGCTATTGATCATGTTTCAAAAACTCTCCGAAACCAAACACCTGTCTCGTTTGCATCACTGCTTACTGGCTGCTACCTTAACGTTCACAGGCGCACTTGTTCCCAATGTGGCTCAGGCGTTTACGCTCAATTTGCTGCATTTTAGCGATGGCGAATCTTCGCTGCTAAACCGTACTGCTCCCGGCACTGCAACAACCCCAAGCTTTGATTACAGCGGTGTCAGTCTGTTTGCCAATCTGATCGATCGCCAACGGAACGCTAGCACTACTGACTTTGACCTATTGGTCACGGCTGGAGATAACTTTTTGGCAGGACCTCAATTTGAAGCGAGTTTGCGTCTGCCTGCGGGACAGCAGTTCTATGATGCAAAAGCGTTGGAATTATTCAACATTGATGTAGGCGGCATTGGCAACCACGAATTCGACTTTGGACCCGATGTATTAGCCCGCTTCATTGACCCAGACGGCGATGGCACCGGCTTCCGTCCCTTCGTTTCATCCAACCTGCTGATTCCCGATAGCAGCCCCTTGAAAGGACTGATCCAGCCCAGCACCATCGTTACCAAAGTAGTGAATGGTGTAGAAGAGAAAATTGGGGTTGTGGGGGTGACAACTCCTCTACTGCGCTCCATTTCTAGTCCTGGCAACATTGGTACGCTCGGTGATCTATCCACAACACCGGGCTTCAGTGTCTTGGTCAGCACCGTTCAGGCAGAAGTTGATAAGCTGACGGCTCAAGGCATTGACAAAGTAGTGCTGGTTTCCCACCTGCAAGACATCAACGAAGAAAAAAGCTTGGCTGGCAAACTGAAAGATGTGGATGTGATTGTGGCAGCGGGTAGCGACACTCGGTTAGCCAATCCTGACGATCCCCTTTTGCCTTTAGCAGGTGAAACAGCCGTGCCTTCCTATCCGTTAATCTATAACGCTGAAACGGGTCAACAAGTTAGCAGTTTGGCGGCTTTGCCAGCGGGAGTTGCGCCATTAGTCATCGTTTCCACAGATGGAGAATATAAGTACCTGGGAAATTTGCAGTTGGATTTTGCCAATGGCAAGATTTCCAGCATTCTAGAACCGGGCAGTGGTCCTAAACGTAATGCCACTTTGGATGGGTTAACGGGTCGTCCCGATTTGGTCAACCAGGTACAAAATCCGGTGAATACTTTTGTGGGTGACCTGAGACAAACGCCTGTTGGGGTGACCAATGTTCCATTGAATAGTGTGCGAACGGAAGTCCGCGCTAAAAGTACCCTATTTGGCAGTTTGATTGCCGATGCGATTCGAGATGCGGCTCAAGATGGCGCACCGGCGATCGGGCTTGATCCTGCCAAGATTTTGGTAGGGATTCAAAATGGTGGGGGAATTCGCAACGATCGCCGATTTGCTCCAGGCGACACCATCTCTGAATTTGACACCTTTGATGTGCTGCCGTTCTCCAATTTTGTTTCCGTCGTCAAAGACCTCACGGGCGGCGAACTGTTGCCTATTCTAGAACGGGCAGTTTCTAGCCAAACGGCTCCTGGTGTGGGTGGTGGCGGTCAGTTTCTCCAGCTATCGGGCTTGGAGGTGGTGTATGACGTAACCAAAGCTGCTCAAGTCGTCACTGCCGCAGGTGCAATCACTCAAGATGGCGCTCGAATCATCAGTATCTTGCTAGACCCAAATAACGATCGCACCGGGCAATTCTTGTACGATGTCGCGCAAGGCGGTTTCTTAGTTGATCCAAATCAAGCATTATTTGATTTGGCAACCATTAACTTCACAGCCAATGGCGGTGACAACTTTGCAACCCTAGCAGGCATCTCTGATAGCCGGAAGTTTACTCTCGGCGGTGTGACCTACCAATCTGCTTTGGAACAGTACATTCGCGAAGACCTGAAGGGCACGGTTGATGCAACTGATATTGCTAGCGGTGCAGATATCCGGGTGCGCGATATTTCGGCTCTAATCTCTGATGCCACGGGTGGAGAGATGATTGTGGGCGGTGACAGTGCCGCTGTGCCAGAACCGACCACCATGCTAGGAATGCTAGGCGCAAGTTTAGGGATGGGCTACCTCAAACGTCGTCAGGCTAAGAACAAGCAGAAGTAATCAATCTGGGCATTCCTGAATCTGGGAATGAGAATTTGTAGGGGCAATCCCTTGTGGTTGCCCTCCATCTCCGTCAGGGTAGGCACAAGACCCACCCCTACAGATTAGAGTTCTTGCATGAATCAAGCAGAGAGCGCAAGCTCAAAGTTGATGATCGCTGCAATCAGGTTGAAGCGCAACCC
>NZ_JBFPDP010000045.1:0-44302 GCF_040830845.1 Sivoneniella epilithica UHCC 1019 | reverse complement strand
AATTTACGACTCAAGATGCCCGCATCAAACTCAAGCGTCTCTATCCATCAATTCTTTCTTGACAGACTACTAGGTTTTTAAGATGAATGATAATTGAGGTAGAACTCCTCACGGTGGCTCAAAGTAGGTTCTCAACAAAAGCTGTTTTTTGTATGTCGATTGTATATACAAAAGATTTTAATTGAAAGTATATGTAGATACAAAAAACAGTTATTTTGTGGTGCAAGCGAAAACTTTTGTAGCCACAGCTTGTTTTGAATGATTGCGTGATTAGGTCGATGGGTTGTGCCATAAAACTATTTGGCATCTGCGATCGCGTAATCCTAAAACACTATTGAACCTCTTGCAAATCCTTTCTAACTGTAAAAAGACTATATGAAATTGTATATCTTGAACTATTTAGTTTGCCTAGATTGATATACGATTGATAGGCGTGTGAGAGGAATCTCAACTAAATGCAGTGCAGTAAGAAAAATAAAGCCGACATGGATAGAAAATTAGTAAGTTTTCGGCTGCCTGAAGACTTAATGCAAGAGCTAAGGGAACGGGCAGGAGTAGATGGAATTGCAGTCACCGAACTAGTTTGTAGGCTGCTGCGTCAAGGATTGCGAACTAGCACCGATGATCGAGTTGCAGCCCTTGAAGACGAGATTCGAGAACTAAGACAGTTACAGCAAATTAATCTGAGCAGTGTCGCCTCAGTCCCCCCTCCTGCTCTGGCTTATATGTTTTCTCAACCTGTCGCCACCCGTGAGAGCGACAGTGAGATTAAACAGAGAATGGCTGATTTAGAAGTTTTGATGAAAGAAGTGATCACCAGTTGTGCCAACATTCCCAAACTAGAAAGTTTAGTAGAAGAAATCCAAGCGACTCAAGTGGCAGTCTGTGCAGAAAAGGAGCGTGAACGGCAAAAGTAGAGAACTAGACGAGTGTGGTGCAGAAAAGCCCCCTTCTGCTCCCGCTGAGTAACTGTCCTGTGCCCCTGGTGTGTGGTGAGTATATGCCTCAACTCGATCGCATCTATAGGTAAGAAATATGCTTCCAAGCAAGCTCCCGACGATATGCACTGCTCTATTGACTGCCAATGTTTTCCAAAATGTTTTAGCAAGACATGACCCCCGCTGCGAATACTATACAAATCTATTGCAGCGTCTCGCATCGCGCCCGGTTCAGTGGTACATAACTGCCCTTGATTGGAATCTTGCCCAGACTTCTTGGGAAGTATTTGGCAGAGAGGTAGGAGTGGATGAAACTTGCTGGGATGCTTATTGGGGATTATTCAATCAAGTGAAAGTTGCTCCGTTTGGAAAATCGATTTGGGAACTGTCAGGAGAATTACAAATTGGCAATTTCTATGATGCTTTGCGGTTAGCAACGGCGAGTGATCAAAATGTGAGCGTGATTGTAACTCAAGAGCCGCAACAATTTGCGCGATCGATAGTAGATGCTTACCGAGCGCAGGTAGATGGCTATTTTTATATTGCCCTGCCGACGATCTGTCCCGATACGGGCAATGAAATAGAGCAGTATATTGGCGTATTTTCGGTGGGTGCTTTTTTATTGAATTTGGATAATCTTGGAAATGATCCGCTAACAATGCAGTTGCCGCGATCTCAAATTTTCCAGTTAGAAAGCCTACAAATGACCGTTGGCGATGAGAGTGAAGTGACGATTCTGTTGCGAGGCTGTGCTGATCAACGAGCCGTGACCGTCGGAGGGACAACCCCGTTTGAGGCGATTCAACGAGCGATCGACCAAGTAGTAGATGAATGGTACGACATGCCCATTCGCCAGCTAGTCCGGTTTTGGAGCAGACCCTCCACGCTAACGGGTGCCGATTCTCCAGTAGAAATTGTGGTGGGTGTAGAGTGTGGCGATTTGAACTTTGAAAGTAGTGCTTGTAGCGGCAACTTCATTCGGGCAGCGGCAGATGCTTATGTGAAAGTGATTAACTTGATTTGTGAGCATTTAAAGCTGCAAGTTAGAGACAAGGAAATAGAAATCTAAATGATTTTTCTTAACTAAAACTTAGAATTTGCTCAATCATTCGATTTGCTCGAGCAGCATAGCTACCGCCGAACAGGTTGAAGTGATTGAGGATGTGATACAGGTTGTAGAGGGTTTTGCGCTGGGAGTAGCCAGAATCTAGCGGAAATGCTGCGGTGTAGCCGCGATAGAAGTCAGCCGGGAAGCCGCCAAACAATTCAGTCATGGCAAGATCCACTTCGCGATCGCCGTAGTAAGTTGCTGGATCAAAAATCACGGGTTCACCCGTTTGAGTCACTGCGGCATTGCCCGACCACAAGTCGCCATGCACCAAAGCAGGCTGTGGATTATGTCCCGCCAACAATTGACGAACTGCATTGAGTAAACGGGTTTGATCTGGAAAAACGCCGCCCCGCTGAGCCGCCAACCGAAACTGATAGCCTAGTCGGTGTTCCGTCCAAAATTCCGTCCAGTTCATTGTCCAATCATTGATTTGAACGGTTGAGCCAATCGTATTGTTGATTTGCCAACCAAACCCTTTGCGGCTAGTCGTTTGATGCAGTGCCGCCAACTGATGACCCATGGCTTCCCAACCCGATTTGCTGGAATGCCCCAATTCCAGCCATTCCAAAACTAGATAGGCAGAACCCGCTGCCGTTCCCCAGCAAATGGGCTTAGGGACTCGAATGGTTTGGCTGGTCAGGATTTCATCGAGTCCTACTGCCTCAGCCTCAAACATGGCAAGTTGCGCTGCCTGATTTACCTTGACAAAGTAGGTTTGCTGACTGCCAGAAATTGCATAGCCAGAATTGATGCACCCTCCACTCACCGATCGCCGATTTTCTAGGTGAAAGGGTTGATCAAGTCTCTGGCTAATGTGTGTGGCGATCTCATCCCACATAAAACGGCTCAAAAAATAATTACCACAGGCCTCGAATCAGTCCAGCAACCGCAACACAGTTTGTAAATTGTGGCGTACCGCCCACCTCTACCGTTGCTTCATCTCCCTTCGTCAAAATAGTCACGCTGCCATTACTGTATTGTGCGCCAGAAGCAGATTCCACTTGAGGTATCACGATGACTTTGCTGCCAAAGGTTGCCTGAACTGTTTGATTATCAAAAAACTTTGCCGAGAAGCCTTTTGCGTCATCACACTGATAGGCAGCAGTCGTAATGATCTTGGGCGTAGGGTTTGCCTGTTGAGCGATCGCGGGCATTGTCAACAGAGGAGTCATCGCCCATACCGCTAAGATGATTCTAGAAGGAATCATAAACTGGATTGTCATCCGAAAAAGTCCTTAAACTGATTTTGTTGCTAGGGTAACAGCAATTCAAGTGATTGCATCTTAGTGAATAAAAAATATCAATTGAGTTCAGCGGCAGTGAACAACGTCGGCATCCTAAGCAACTTCATCTTTATTCCATCGCCGCAACGATTTGTTAAGTTTCGATCAACGTGCGTAAGGCTGAGCGGTCAAAAGGTTGGGGACGACTCGGTAATGTTTAACATTAAATGTACATAGTGTTAGACCGCGCCCCACAGCACATGCAGCAATTAAAGCATCCAGTAGTCCGAGACTGTTTGACAAATGATAGGTTGTAAAATCTGACAGGGCGCGGGCACAATCGGCTTCAATTGCCCATATCAGAGGTAATGGTGCAACTAGTTGCAGCGTTTTACGAACTTGCTGCACATTCTGAGAGCCTTGAACCAACTCCATGACAACGAAGCCAGGAACACTGGGTATCTCTGCAAGACTGGAAAACCAGTCTATTGCAGGTGTATATCCTCGTTGAATATCAATTAAAACATCAGTATCTAACAAATACATCAAGATTTCCTATGCCCGCGTTCGTGCTTCAGCCTCTTGGCGCAGATGTCTAGCATGAACTTGGCTATCGATAATATCCGGTCGTGAGTTAATGACCCCTTCAGCTTGCCAATAAGCAACAAGATCTGCACCAGTTTGAGGTGAATTGCTCAGAACTGTTCTGACTGATAAAATCCGGAGGATATACTCAGATAGAGGCAGGTTTAGCCGTAAAGCTTCAGTGGACAATTCATTCTCCAGATCCAATGGCAAGTCTAAGCGGATACTCATTTCCACGTTCCTCGTTGACGGATACTTTACATCGATAATAACTGTTGTCCTTAAAATTAGGTGCATCGCCGAATCGGCAAGCGTACATCTAAGTTGATGCCATTAGCAATGCAGATAGTTCTAACATCATTCGTTGCATCGATCGCCCAATGCACACGCTCAGTAGCATACTCCGTGCCGCAAGAAGTCGCTCCATGAACCAATCGATGGCGCAGTCGAAAGGCTCTAGCCAGTCCATCCCAGTTCTTCACCACTTCAGGAAGACGTAACTGAACCTTTGTGAAAACTTCGTCTCTCCAAACATCCTTATACCTATTGAGTCCATGACAGCTTTTCAGCTTCGTTCGTACTACCACATTTGGAGAAATACCGAGTGCAATAATCGCACGTCGAACAGTCCATTCAAAGTGAATAACTGCAAGAAGGGCTGACAATGAAGGATCTTCAGCCAAAAATTGCTTGATGCGCTCTTCACGAGACAGGCTTGAATCTTGAACTAGAAACACTACATCATCTCCTAAAACTTGAATCCCAACAGATGATCTCAAAAGGCTTCTCCGCCTAAAGCCTCAGTAGGCTAACAAATAATTAAAGGGCAGGATAACCTTTTTGCGCTATCTCTCACTCCGCGCCAGGTCGAATCGTCACAATTCCATAGGCGTTGGGCGAGAGATAGCGCTGAACGGCAACGCGCACAGCTTCAGCGTCGATCGCCTGAATGTAGTCGGGATAGTGAATCGCAGGTTCTAGATCTCGTAGCAGCGTATGGTAATAGCCATACAGCCCAGAGCGATCGCTGGGCGTTTCATTGCCAAACACAAAGTTATTGGTGGTGCGAGTCCGAATTTTGGCAATTTCAAATTCCGTAATCAAGTCTGTTTGGAGCGTTTGGAGATGCTGGGCGATCGCCGCTTCCACCACTGCCAAATTTTCGGTCGGCAACTGCGCTGAGATATAAAACGCGCCTTGGTGCAGATAGCTCATATTGCTGGCTGAGATATTAGAGACTAGACCGCGTTCTTCACGTAACTCCCGCACAAGCCGCGAGGTGCGCCCCCGGCTTAGCACCGATGCCAACACATCTAATGCGTAGGTTTCTGGAAGATCGTTCAATCCAGGAACTCGCCAAATCATTATTAAGCGGGCTTGCTGCAAGCTATCATCGGTAACTTCCCAGCGAACGATTTCGGTAAATGGAGTTTCGGGAACTAAAGATTGAGGAGTCGGAAAATCAAGATTTACTGGCTTCGTTGCGGCTTGCTGAAAGCTATCTTCCACAATTTGGATCAGGTCTTCAACGGGCAGGTTCCCCACGACGCAAGCCGTGATGGATTGGGGCTGATACCAATTTGTGTGAAAGTCGCGCATTTGCTGGGCGGTCAAGTTTTCCACGACTTCGGCAGGTCCTAGCACATGGCGGCGGTAGGGCAGGCGATCGAAGGTCAGTTCTGTGGCATGGTGAAAGGTACGGCGACGAGGATTATCCTGCGATCGCCGAATCTCTTCTAAAACCACTTGTCGCTCTCGCTCAAACCCCGCATCAGGAATCGTCGCATTCATCACCACATCCACTTGCAGGGGTGCCAATGCCGCAAAGTCTTTTGGAGCCGTTGTGATGTAGTAATGCGTGTAATCTTGGCTGGTGGCAGCATTGGTTACGGCTCCCCGCTGCTCGATCAGCCGCTCAAACTCGCCACTTTCTAACTTTGCCGTGCCCTTAAATATCATGTGTTCTAAAAAGTGTGCCATGCCATTGATATCATCAGATTCCATGGTAGAGCCAACATTCAGCCAAATATTTAGGCTAACGGCTTCCGTAGGCATCTGTTCGGCAATAATAGTCAGCCCGTTGGCTAAGCGATGAATCCTGGGTGCGTTGAGTGGTGAGGTCGAAGACTTGAGCAGAGTAGCCGTCATGCAGTGCCCTTGATGTGGGTGATATCTGACTATTTTAGACGGTTCAGATTCGAGATATAGCAATGGATGAATAAGTTAGGACACAAATATCCTTGAGAGATAAGGAATAACGGACGGTCGTTGTCTTTACCTTTCTCGTGTTGCTATCAGCGAAAATCAGGCGATCGCTGTCAAATTGACGCTTACATTGAATAACCCGCAACCGCGATCGCTTCGAGTGCATCAACAAGATAAAAGTACTTCTCTATTTATCTTGGCTGGGCTAGGGATATTAGATGCCATATCTCTATGAGTAAAACAGAGCTTGAAGAATTTTGCTCCTGAAACCTGAATCAGGGCACAATCAGCACAGGGCAAGGAGACAGGTTGATGACTCGATTGGTAACGCTGTCTGCTGCACCTTCTTCCGTGAGTCCAATACCACGACAGCCCATGACAATTAGATCCGCTTCAATTTCATCCGCTACATCGCAAATGGTAAAAGCAGGTTTTCCTTGCCGTTCCAGCAGTTCCGATTGAATGCCTTGCTGAGAGAACATGGTTTTTGCGCTTTCTAGCAGTTCCGCGATCGCTTCTGGCGAAGACATTACTTCTGAAGCCCCTTCCTCTATTTCCTCCACAACCGACAAAATAATCAAGCGGCTTTTGTGAAAATTCACAACGTTTGCCACAGTTTCGGCTGCTTGCCGAGATTCACGACTCTGATCAATCGGAAAAAGTACGGTCTTAAACATTTCTGTGATCTCCAAAAAAGTAGAAAGGTAAAAGTTATAAAGATCGATGCAAGTAGCGAGTAGGATGCCCAATTCCTGACACCCAATCTCTAATTCCTGATCTCCAATCCCTGCCCTGACATCCGCCCTTTAAACTCTAATCCCTTACTTCCTCCGCTGAGTGTCCCAAATCATGAAAAAATATGGGTTGAGCAGAAGACTCATTCAGGAGGTTGGTTCGGTGTCCAAAAAGACTTTAGCAAACTTATCGTCCGCTGATTTATCTGGCAAGCGCGTTTTAGTTCGGGTAGACTTTAACGTGCCGGTTGATGATCACGGCAAAATTACAGATGACACCCGCATTCGTGCGGCTCTGCCGACGATTCAATATCTCACCTCAAACGGTGCAAAGGTCATTCTAGCTAGCCATTTTGGTCGTCCTAAAGGTGATGATTTTACGGCGCGTGTCACTGACAAATTTCGACTGACTCCTGTGGGCGATCGCCTGTCTGAAGTGTTGGGTAAACCCGTCGTCAAAACCGATGATTGCATTGGCGATGATGTGGCGGCAAAAGTGGCAGCAATGAATAATGGCGATGTGTTGCTATTAGAAAACGTTCGCTTCCATCCTGAAGAAGAGAAAAATACACCCGAATTTGCTAAACAGCTTGCGGCGATCGCGGATTTATACGTCAACGATGCGTTTGGGACGGCTCACCGTGCCCATGCTTCGACTGAAGGCGTAACTCATTACTTGAAGCCGTCGGTGGCTGGGTTCTTAATTGAAAAAGAACTGAAGTATTTGCAAGCGGCAGTGGATGCTCCGGTTCGCCCCTTAGCGGCAATTATTGGTGGCTCCAAAGTTTCTAGCAAAATTACAGTGATTGAGGCGCTGCTGGATAAGGTCGATAAGCTATTTATCGGCGGCGGTATGATTTTCACCTTCTATAAAGCTCGCGGCTTAAGCGTGGGTAAATCTTTAGTTGAAGAAGAGTTTTTGGAATTAGCCAGAACGCTAGAAGCCAAAGCAAAGGAAAAGGGAGTAGAACTCTTGCTGCCTACCGATGTAGTGATTGCTGATAAGTTTGCACCCGATGCAGAGTCTCAAACTGTGAGCGTGGAAAGCATTCCCGATGGCTGGATGGGGTTGGATATTGGTCCCGATTCGGTGAAGGTGTTCCAAGCGGCTTTGGGAGATGTGAAAACGGTGATTTGGAATGGTCCGATGGGGGTGTTTGAGTTTGCTAAGTTTGCTGTGGGAACAGACGCGATCGCGCACACATTGGCAGGTTTAACTAAAACCGGAACTACCACCATTATTGGCGGCGGCGATTCAGTTGCAGCCGTTGAAAAAGCCGGATTAGCCGATCAAATGAGTCACATTTCTACAGGCGGTGGAGCCAGTTTAGAACTGCTAGAAGGGAAGGAATTACCTGGAATCGCAGCCTTAGATGATGCTTAGCTGAGCGAATGCTGTCTTTGTTTAATAAGGCAATTATTTAATGGGGGTAATTCTTGTGGATGCCCCCATTTTTGGTTTGCCGGGTCTTTTGAAGCAGCATAACGTTTGGTTCAGCCACGGTTTGTAAGACAAAATTTTGTGGGGAATTTTTGTGGAGCAAAACCATAAAAGGGCGATTTACAGACTATCAAGCGTAGGCATCAAGCGCCGGAGGAGTGCTGCAACCCTTTGTTAGTCATTTAATGAATCAATTCCTTGTTCTTTAAGCTGAGCTAATCCATCTTTCATTGTTTTGACTTGCTCTGATGAATGTCCTTGCCAAACTGTAACCTCACCGACAACCTTAAATGGATGGAATGAACGGTAAGATTTTGTTGGATTACCTTGGAATTTTCTGTCAGTCAAATCAGGATCGTCTTCAATGGCTCCTGTTGGTTCTACTAAATAAATTCTTTCACTCCCTTCGCCAAAGGAAAGCTCAGCACCCCAAATAGCGGCATCCAAAGTTGCTGTCAAGAAAATATATTTAGATCTTTTTCTTTGTCCAAAATTTGAATTAAAACCAACTTCGATTAAGTCTCCAATTTTTAGATCCGCCTTTGTTCCATGAAAGAATGTCTGAGCAAAAGGAGTTGCTTTAGATTCATTTGATTTGTTCATGCTTTCCTCCTCATTGTGAAAGTTATCTGTGATTGTTCTTCAGGATGTCATCTTTTGGTTTTGCCTCGTAGCAGCCCACTCTTCAAGGACAGCGCGGACTTCAAAGTCATGCGTGGCAGAGGGTTTCATCGTTTTATCTCCAAAGGGCGTAGTTGACAGAAGTATACCTAGTTAATCAAAAGGGGGATATTGTCTGAACAACATCCCCCTTTTGATTGAAATGATTGAGTTGTAAAGCCTAGTCGAGATAGCCCATTAGGGTTTCGGGTTCAGGATCGACGTTTTGGTTGGAAGCAATGGGGCGACCACCCGGCAGCAGAGAGCCTTGCATCAAATCGGGACTGCTTGCCATGACGGGGCGGTTCATGAGCATCAGCCCTTCTACCATTTTGATTTCACTATTAAACACTGGGCGATCGCCTGGAAGCATGTCATATACGGTTAGGCTGCTCGTGGCAATGGGGCGACCGTTCATGAAAGAGCCTGCCAAATCTAGATGACTCGCGGCAATGGGGCGAATGCCAGCAGAAGAGATTGTTTCAGTAATCTCAAACTCACTAGACATGAGAGGACCATCCGCAGCAACGTGAGCATGTTGGTGGAGCGCGATCGCCGATTGACTGCTTGCCTTATCTTGAGCGGAAGGAGTTTGCAACTTGACCATATCATCAGCACTCATAACATCTTCACCAGTTACTTTAAGGGGATCCGTCTCAATTGCCTGCTCATTAGTTTCGGTTGAGTCAGTTGTTACAGCTTTTGGAGAACGAGAAGAACGCGCCTTCTGAGTCGTTGCTTTCGTTCCACCATCATTTGCTCCAGCCGTATTGTCAATAGCCATAACCAGTAATTCCTAATGAGCAGTCAACACCAAACAAGTTACTAAAACGTGTTCAACTCTAAAATTCATCTAAAAGTCTTAAGAAAATAGTATCGGAAATTGGGGGATCAGCTGACTCACACATCAACCAGAATTTCTTCTGAGAACGATTGAATTTACTAATGGGTCGCTTGCTTCACCTTCAGAAGTAGATCAGGGATGCAGAAGAAAGCTTTTATTGACTCTTCTCTGCATCCGTCCCTCTTCCTAAACTTGAGCCGCGATCTTCGCTTGACCCGCAGTCAGACGCTCATAGGTTGCCCGCATCTTCAAACCGGTCAACACTTGAAATAAGCCAGTTCCATTAGTAGAACCGGGGTAGTCACGGTGTTTTAACAGTAACTCTGTAAGCTCACCATTGTATTTAGCCGAAGTGTTACTTAAGTGCTGCTCAATGTAGATCACCTCTTCTAGGCGATCGAACTGACCATCGACTTCCAACACCGAAACGCTATGTCCATAGTAAGCATCAGGACCATAGTGCATCCGAATACCGGGATAAGAACAAGTCAGCTTGCGTCCACAGGGTATCCAATCAATCGTAGATCCTTCATCAAACAGATAAGATGGCTCAAATCCATCCACTTCATCTCGCTGAATCATTTGCACCCTAAGGACTTTCCGCTCTTGATCATCTTT
Source organism: Sivoneniella epilithica UHCC 1019 (assembly GCF_040830845.1). Taxonomy (NCBI): domain Bacteria; kingdom Bacillati; phylum Cyanobacteriota; class Cyanophyceae; order Leptolyngbyales; family Leptolyngbyaceae; genus Sivoneniella; species Sivoneniella epilithica. The sequence continues at coordinate 33,943 of NZ_JBFPDP010000045.1, read as the reverse complement.
AATCAACTGAGTAGGCAAGACCTGAATAACTACATCTGCAAACTCTTTCTGAGGGTCAATGTAAGCAGTGAAATCAGGACGACGCGAGTTGATTGCTGCTAATACATCCTCATAGGTATGCCCTCTCTCAGACATATCGCGCTGAATCTTCCAGGCAATTTTTACCTCATCGCTGATGTCCAAGTAAACACTGAAATCTAACAAACCCCGCACCCGTTCGTCATATAAAGGGTGAAGCCCTTCAATCACCACGATATGGTTAGGTTCGACCACTTCGGGCGCATCAAGGCATCCCGTTTCATGATTATAAATAGGCTTGTTAATAGATTTGCCGTTTTTCAGATCTCTAATTTGCTCATACATCAAATCAAAGTTGTTGGCTTTGGGGTTCAAAGCAGTGATACCAGTCTGCTTGCGCTGCACCCGATCCAGACTGTGGTAATCGTCTAAGCAGATCACCGTGATGAACTCTTCCCCAAACAGATCTGCCAATCGGCGCAGAAAAGTAGACTTTCCGCATCCTGAATCTCCGGCAACGCCAATCATTACCACGCGGTCTGGCTTACTGGTCATAGTTTCCTCTAATCAAAAGGGTTATCTACTAAAGATTCGTCTAATGCAAAATTTGCAAGCTAGAGCGATTCTTGTTATCTAATAAAATGCGATCGCTCATTATGAAGATCTAACAGCCAGCCAGATGCGAATCTTTTAGGCAAGTCTTTTTGACGATTAAGACGATTAAGTATTTAATACTACCGTTAAGTTTATCTTACCAAAATGGGATCACCCCCACAACACTACTTATTAGAAAATTTATTGCTAAGTCTTAATTTTCTTATAAGAGGAGTAGCTCAATGAATTCTGGCGAATTTTGAAACTCATCTAGAATTCAGCAATACTCTTAAAAGACCCATGGTACGGTAAAAGGGAACGTTTTTAAGATTAAAGTTCATTGGTTGATAATCCAGGTTTTGACTGAAATGTTTTTAGGGTGGAGCGCTCAAAGTTCGGGGGCATTTCCCTAAACTTTTCGGAGCGCGATCGCCAGCATTAGTTAAAAACGGCATGTTGCAGCACAATGATAGGTTAGGTGAATCGGAGATCCAGGCAAAATGCAAAATCCAAGCGCAGTAGGCGCAGCGTCAAATACTCAATCTGGAAGTCGCATGTATCGATATGAAATAGCGGGTCTGCGCCAGAATCAAGAATCTGACAAAGCAAACTACGCAATTCGTCAAAGTGGCAATACATTCATCACTGTTCCCTACAGCCGAATGAATGAAGTAATGCAGCGAGTCACCCGTATGGGCGGCAAAATCATCAGCATCCAACCTGTTAATGGGTTGAATGGAGGTAACGGAAACGTTACTCTAGAACAGAAAAAAGGGGAGGCAAGCATCCAAACTGGACAGAGCAATCCTACATCTGTAAGTGAGAGTAAGCCCATGACTCAAGCGAAAGCTGCGAAAAAGGACGTTCCGGTTAACATTTATCGTCCTAATGCTCCTTTTATTGGTAAGTGTATTTCCAATGAGCCGTTGGTTTCAGAAGGCGGCATTGGCATCTGTCAGCACGTTAAGTTTGATATTTCTGGCGGTGATCTCCAGTATCTTGAAGGGCAAAGCATCGGGATTATTCCTCCTGGTACTGATAAAAATGGCAAACCTGAGAAACTGCGGCTCTATTCAATTGGATCAACCCGTCATGGCGACGATCTTGATAGGAAGACAGTTTCTCTGTGTGTTCGTCAGCTTGAATATAAGCATCCTGAAACGAACGAAATGGTGTATGGAGTTTGCTCCACTCACATTTGCAACATGAAGCCGGGGGATGAGGTTAAGATTACTGGGCCGACCGGAAAGGAAATGCTGCTGCCCGATGAGCCTGATACTAATATCATCATGTTGGCAACAGGCACCGGAATTGCGCCTTTCCGCGCTTATTTATGGCGCATGTTTAAAAAGGGTGAGCGTTCTCTCAATCCTGAGTATCAGTTTAAAGGGCTTGCCTGGTTAATTTTTGGGGTGGCTACTACTCCGAATGTGCTTTACAAGCAAGAGCTTGAAGAGATGCAGGAGCAGTATCCTGAGAATTTCCGCCTGACTTATGCCATTAGCCGAGAGCAGAAAAATCCTGAAGGCGGCAGAATGTATATTCAGCATCGTGTGGCAGAACACGCTGAGGAGATTTGGGAAAAGCTAAAAAGCGCCAAAACCCATGTTTATATGTGTGGCTTGAAGGGGATGGAAGATGGTATTGATGAGGCTCTTGGAGCAGTCGCTTCTAAAAATGGAATTGAATGGAAGGAGTATCAGCGTCAACTGAAAAAAGAGGGTCGCTGGCATGTAGAAACCTACTAGGTTTTCTACTTCTTTAGGTTTAGTCATTTGCAATGCCTTGATGGATGAGTCTATCAAGGCATTTGTTTTAAAGTTGTAATTGAGCAGTTAATTGGGCAATCGCTAGCTGTTTTTCTATTTCTCACTGACCAATACTCCGAGTTCCCGTTGAATCGGCACCACGGTTGAAGTATCAGTTTGAGCGCAATAGTTAAGATCGTCGTGGCATTCTAGACGCAGCAGACGTTGCCCGTGACTGGCATGATGCAGCAGATCGAGTAGCGAATCTTGCCACTGACGATAGAGGCTAACGGCTCCAATCACTTCGTCATTGCCAGCCAGTTTGTCTAGGGAGCAATTGAGCGCGGCTTGTAGGCTATGGGCGATCGCGCCGGCACAAACGGTATCTTCCAGTGAAAAACTGCCTTCCCAACCGGATGCTACGATCCACACGGTTTCTGGCTGATGATCTAAAAGATGTTGGACGATCGCTTGGCGATTAATTAGGGCGGCTGCCAACACTATCGGCGCAGATTCCACTTGCTGCAAAGCGCGGGTGCCATTCGTCGTACTGATAAACAACCGACGACCTGCCACTCGTTCGGGAGTGCAAGCAAGCGGAGAGTTGCCAAAATCAAAGCCTTCCACCATCGCGCCGCCTCGTTCTCCTGCCCGAATTCGCTTTTCGGGTGCCCAGCGATCGCTCGTTTCCAAAAGCTTATCCAGATCGCTGAACACTTGAACAGCTTCTGCGCCTGCGCCTAAAGCAGTAACCATGGTGCTAGTGGCGCGTAATACATCAACCGCGATCGCGCAATCCGCATCCGTTTTAGTCGGAACCAGTTCAGGTGTATGAAAAATTGATAGCTTCATAGATAGGAAGGTAGTTGAACGGATCAGCAATAAAAAGCTCTCAGGGCACAAGCTGTAAATACTTAGAATACAGCACCGATGAGAGCCAAAACGAAAGCTTAACCCTAGCGACCTATATAAACTGTAATGGCAAAAACTGCAATGTATTCAATGGTTCAACTCACTGTTATCGCTCAGCGATCGCCCAATCGCTTCTATAGTTCAATCTTCACCGCTTTCTGACGCTGACGTTGCTGCAACGCTTTCAAGCTCACAAAAGCACCTGCAATAAACAAGCCTGCCACGGCTGAGGGTTCTGGTATTGCCTGAGAATTGCTGACGGTTTCAAAGGCAAGCTCGCCAATAAATGCATGAGTCGCTGTGGTGGGGTGAATATCATCCCAAAATACATATTCCCTAGGATTAGAACAGACCGTAGGAACCACACCAGGATTGAGTAATGGTGGCGGGGAAATACAGCTTTCAGTCGTGTTGGTAAACCCATACTTAGCTGGATTGGTTAAAGCATCGTTGAATAAAGCATTAACGTCTAGCGGAATTAAATTCACCCCGCTAGGGCTTAAGGATGGACTCAACAGACTGAGAGTTTGCGCTAAGAAGGAATTGTGCGCTCCGCTAAGGGCAGTTAGACCCGCAGAGGCTTGAGGATTGGCGATCGTTCCCGGCAATTTACCCAAGTCTGGCAGATTCGCCACCACAATATTTTTCGCACCTACGCCTGCCAACGATTGGATTGCCGTGGATAAATTGCTGACTGGAATGGCTGGGTTCTGCTGCTTGCCGCCAAGATAATCGTTTGCGCCTGACCAAACGATGTATAAAGCGGTCGGATCAGCAACCGGATTCAATGTTGTGAATAGGTTCACTTCCTGTTGCAAACCGGGAACGCCGCCGGGTAGGGTCGTGTTTAAAGTTCCGGTAGTGGCTCCGGCAAACGCAAAGTTAGTTTGTGGAGTGTAGGTCAGATTTAGCTTGGGAGCCAAATATTCAACCCACAAAGGACCGTTAGACAATCGTCCATTAAAGTAGGGTGGCGGCGGAATCAGGTTGCCTGTTGCTCGATATAAGTTCCCTGTATCAGAGAGACTATCGCCAAACACATACAAATTGGTAAACCCAATTGCTTCGGCTACCACGGGAGAAAGAGCAACTAAGGCGATGGGCAATGAGGTCGCGATCGCCACCCCGTAAACCTGAGAGACAAAATTTTGTGTCCGCATAATAAACCTAAAAGCTTTGCCAGGAGAATAAAAGCTATTGCTAGAAATTCATCAAATCTGGCAAACTTTTAGCATTTAAATCTTTAGCATTTAAGCCTATTCAACTAAACTTTATATAATCTTTACTGAATGATTGCGATCTTCCCGTATTTTTACAGAGGCGATAGTTCAAACTTCATCGATTTTCTATAGAAAGCGGCAGTTTAGGCGGCAAGATTTTAACGCGATTATCCGATAGCTTCAACGGGGTTAGGGCAGAATGGGTTTTGGCTGCACCACCAAGCGCAGTAGCCCGAAGAGATCCAGTTGGCGTTGTGGATAGCTGTTTGGGGCGCGGTTGCCGCAAAGCTTCTAGATCGACGATTCCTGGCATTGTCGTGGCGATCGTTAAATTTGCCAGCGGTTTTGTAGTGGCTATCTGCATGGCTCCTGTCTCAAATGCCGTCGCTGATGGAATTGGGGTAGTTTTCGGCAAGTTTGCTAAAGCAGCGATCGCTTGAAACCTGACAGACTGAGACGGTGCCGACACCGCAGGAAGTTGCAAGAGTGGATCAAACTGAACCGCGAGAAAGTCATTCACGAAGGGAGATAACCAGCCGAATTCTGGGACAGCAACTTGGGGCAGCAAGGTAAACGGCAGCAATAGCCCCATGGCATTGAAAGAAGTCGGCTGAATCACACTAGAGAGCAAATTTTCGTCAAGTTGTACCAACATTGGCGGTGTCGCTGAAATGTCTACTATGCCAGAAGCAGATAGGTTTATCTGATTGCCTAAGCCGATTGCCATCCGTTGGGTATTCTGGCTCTGAGCCGTGGAGATCGCCTGCATAAATACGGCTGCTGGATCAATCGCGTTCCAGCCTTGAGCCGTTTGCTGCAAAAACTCAAAGTGCAAATGAGGACCGGTGGATGAACCCGTGCTGCCCACCTGACCAATTAATTGCCCCTGTCGCACCCACTCTCCCGGTTTCACAAACAACTGCGACATATGGGCGTAAAGCGTTTGCTGCATTGCGTTGTGTTGCACAATGACCGTTAGCCCATAGCCCCCATACATATCAGCCAGATAAATCTGACCACTTTTTGCAGCAACAACTGGGCTGCCATAGGCTGCGCCCAGATCGATGCCGCGATGAAATCGAGCATCCCCTGTAATGGGATGGGTTCGCCAACCAAAAGCGGAGGTAATCTCGGCAGGAATGGTCAGCGGCAGAATTAAATTTAAGCCTGTTTTGCCGAGCAGTTGACCAATTGGCAACTGGAGTGCAAGTTGGCTAGAAGGCATTAGCGCTTGGGTGGAGTAGCCAGAGGGCGGCGGCGTATATCCTGCGGATGTGCCTGATAAAGAAGCGCGATGCGGCGATGGGGCTAAACCAGAAGGTTGACTAGTTTTTATGGTTTTGGCGATCGCGCTTGTAGGTAACTTTCCAGTTTTTGCCATCTGTTTTGCACCCAGTTTTCGCAGCAAAGTTGCCCGAACCTGAGCAGAAAGTGGCGGATTATTAATCGCTTGACGAGCTTTCTCATAGTCACCCGATTCCCCATACTTTGCTGATTCTTGTGCAGCTTCTTGGGTTTGCTGAGCTTGCTGTTGGGCGCGTGCCCGACTCGTGATCTGTAATAGTGCCTGCTCTATTTCCTGCCGTCGCTGGGCTTTTGCTGCCTCAAGAGACACCGTAGAATTCACAGGATCAGACTTGGTGGCTGGTGCAGTTGGCTCAGGAGTCGGCTTGGATGGAGCCTGAGTAGCGGGTGCAGCGGGGGGTTGCACTTGAGACGGAGATCGCGATGGCAGTGATTCTGGGGGAGCCAAATTTGGCAAAGTTGAAGCCTTAGGAGCGAGGAGAGGAGAGGCAACATCACCTGGCTGGGGCTGAACTTGCACAACGGGCGGGGATGGAGCGGGTTGCTCAGGAAACAAAGGAGAGCCTCCTAATGGCTAAAAGCAGAGTACAAAACAAATAGGTCACCCAGTTTAGAATAAACCTTTATTAGTTTCCTGATCCAAAGTAAAGTATCCGGGAAAATTATTGCAAGAGAATATAGGGACTTCATAAAGTAGAGACTTCATAAAGTTTTGCATGACTTTATCAGGATATAAGCAGCACTATTTTTATCAGGCTCCATCTTAAGAACGTGACTTTAAGGGTTTGTCGTATTCAATTTGCCCATAGTCGAGCTTGATGATGCGATCGGCGAGATGAAAATAATGGTCGTCGTGGCTGATGCAGAGGATCGTTTTGCCTTGTTCTCGCAGTTGGGGCAGAATTTCGGTATAGAACACCTCTTTGAACACAGGATCTTGATCGGCAGCCCATTCGTCAAACAGGAAGATGGGGCGCTGCTCCAGGTATGCAGTCAGGAGGGTTAAACGCTTGCGCTGTCCTTGGGAAAGGGCGGTAGTGGAAAGGTTGCCGTTTTTAACACTGACTTTATGATCCAACTTTAAACGCCGCAGATAATCGTGGGCTGCGGTATCTAGGTCGGAGCGATCGAGTCCTAATAGGCGATCGAACAAAAAGAAATCGGCAAACACCACTGCAAAATGTTGGCGATACCATTCACGATTCTGATCGTTAATTTGCTGTCCATCAAAGCGAATTTCGCCTGATTGAGGTACATATAGCCCTAGCAACAGCTTCGCCAGAGTGGATTTGCCGCTACCATTGCCACCCACAATAAACACTAATTCCCCTGGATAGAGGGTTAGATCAATTGGACCTACGCCAAAATTGCTATCTTCTTGCTCAGTTTGATATGCGTGGGTTACGCCTTGCAACTGAAGTTCTTTCCATTCCTGATGGATGCGATCGGGGGTGGAAGTGGCTTCTGCCCAGCCTGCTAGAGAGATGTCGAGTGCTTCAATTTTTTTCAGGGCAATTCCAGCCCGACTAATCACAGGTAGGGAGTTGATCAATCCATCCATGGGCAGCATTAGATAGGTAAAGATCAGCACGTAACCCGCTAAAGTTTGGGGGCTAATGGTCATGAGCTTGGGGAGCGCAAACAGCACAAAGCCGATCGCAAAGAAAAAGATCAGCTTGCCCCAGCTAGAGGTCATCGCAAATAGGGTCAACCCTTTAACACTATTGCGCCGAAAGGCAGCGGCAGATTGCTGCAAATCGTCCTGAAGAAATGCCTGTCGCCTGCGGTAGTGAAGTTTGAGTTCTTTAGTGCCATCGGTGATGGTGCGAAAGTGTTTAAACAAAAAATCTTGTTCGTCTCGCGCTCGTTCTAGCCAGGTTCGTCCACGCTTGAGCAACCACTGACAACTTCCCATGGCAACGATGGTTAATAGGCAGACTAACAGAAACACTTGCCAAGAGAGCCAGATGATATAAGCGAGTCCGCCAGCCACGATCGCCAGATCGATACATAAAAAGGGGATCAGCCGCACCGCATCGGAAACGGATTGGACATCATCAGTTAGGGTTGCCAGCAATCGAGCATTTCCCAATTTTTCCAACTGGGCTAGTTCAGTGGCTAAAATCTGGCGGCAGAGGCTCAGCCGCAGTTGAAACACGGCTTGTTGCGCTAGCCGAATCAGCATGACCTGGGAAATAATGCTGGAGGTTAGGGCAATGAAGGCTAATCCAGCGAAGGCGATCGCCAGAGTATCCAACGAGCCAGTGACTTCTTGGCTCATGGCTTGGCTGATCAGGGCAATCAGCGCTGCACTACTGCCCCCACTCAAGAACCCAGTCACAATTGCGATCGCCACCATCTTCCAAGACGATCTCATCAAAAAAAACATCAAATTCATTGCATTCGAGCCAATCTTTTCATCGAGATGTCCCTAGTCCAACTGAAACTCTTCAAATATTGGCGTTCCGTAAATAGCGTTGCGGTCAACTGCCGATAAAATCTTGTTAGTCGCCCGATCGGACAGAAGGCATTGACAGACTAGAGCCGCCACATCTGCCCGATGAATTACACCCGCCACTAAAGGATTTTCGGTCAAAATACCTTGCCCCGTCGCAGGAGGATCAGATTTCAACCCACCCGGTCGAATAATAGTGTAGGGTAACCCACTGGCAATCAGATGATTTTCGGCTTGCTCTTTTTCCGCCAGCACTGCACTTAAGGTTTCTAAGGCTTGCAGCGGTAATGCTGGAGAACTATTGCCGCTGCCAATGGAGGTGATCAGTAAAAACTTTTTGGCTCCCACTTTTACAGCAGCATCAATCAAATTCCTGTTGCCTTTAAAGTCTGCCCGTTCTCCATCGGTTGGTTTGCCGCCAATGGTGCTAATGACAGCAGAGATCGCATCGCCATCCATCGCCTGTTCTATCTCTGCCACGTTGAGGGCATCGCCAATGCCCCCTTCAATTCCCAACGCTTCTAGCTGATCGCGGGCACTTTCAGACCTGACCATTGCCTTCACTTTAAGTTGCTGCTTTCTTAAGCACTTGGCAATTTCTCGTCCAACGCCGCGACTTGCGCCTGCCAAAAAAATAGTATCTGTCATAAAAGAGGTGCCTCTTAATCAGTCTTAATCTAGTATGGCTGGTTCACTACCCTGTTCTTCGGTTTTAGCAGGCGCTAACAAGGTAAAGACAGCTTTGCTAGTCATCTATAAATTCTGACTGGCAAGACAATCGATCCATGCGGTAAGCTTGCAGTAGCGAATTGGCAGCTTTTTGAAATACTGGCTTGTGAAACGAATTGGGATGAATTCAGTCTGCTTAGGGTTAGGGGCGATCGCGCTTATGATTGGGCAAAGGGCGATCGCGGTGGATGCACCTCAGTTACTGCGATCGCCCTCAACGTCTATGCCATTGCTACCCGATATAACTCCGCTAGATGTCAAATTGCTCAAACCGGGGCAAGTCCCCGCTGGCGTAGTGACGGCTCAAACAATTTCACTCACGCGACTCACGCTTCCAAGCCTTTGGTGGACTCAGGCACAGGTTGCCGCTAATCCCCAGTTTGGCAATAAGCTTTTGGAAAACTGGATTGCGTATCCTGGCTATGTTAACGATCCAGGTCGGGTAGATTTGGTCGTTAATCGCCAGCTATGGAGTTTGTTGGATTATTTGCAGCGCTATGAATTTATTAACCGGTTTAGCGCGATCGCCCGTAGCTATGGGTACAACATTCGAGTGTTTGACAATCAAGCCCGGTTTGCCGGAGCCTACACCTGTGATTTTAGTCAAGTGGATGTGACCAAACTTCAGGCTGTACCTTACTTCTCCAACACCAATCAGCTTTCATCGCCACTCGATTTTTATTCAAGAAATACCATCGCCGATCGCGTTACCTGCGAAATGCTAATTGAATCTGCCCTTAGATCCAGCCAACGGGAGCTTTTTGAACAACTTAAAAAATAGGGGCTAGGCATTGCTGAATCTAGGGATGAAATTTGTAGGGGCAATCCCTTGTGGTTGCCCTTCATCTCCGTCAGGGTAGGCACAAGATCTACCCCTACAGTCAAGAATCATACTTGCAATCAGCAACGCCAATGCTAGCCCCCAAGCCTAGTTTTTGACTTATACGCAGGCAGTCTCTAGCTTCAAATCATTGCAATAAGCGTCATACACTCCATCTAAAAACTGCCATAGAGCATTAGCCGCTTCAGCCGCAACTTTTAGCACTTCCGCTTGTTTTTCGGGAGTATCTGCATAGTCTTCAATCATTTTTAGTTCGGCAGCAGCATGGGCTTCATCCGCCGCTTGGTGAACTGTGAAGAAGCGATAGTCATTCGCGTCGGTCATGCCATAGAACCGTTTTAACCCGTCGATTTTGGTCGTCGCTACGGCTGGAATTTGCGACTCGTATGCATAAAGTGCTGCCAAACCTACATAAAACGGCGAGGTAAGACACAGATGGCGGAAGGTGTCTACCACATTTTTGGTCGTGGGCAATGGTTCAGTATTTGCCAATTCTGCATCAGTTGCACCGAGTGCCAAAGCAAACCTCCGCCATAATTCGGGGTGATTTTGGCTGCCGCGTTCTTCTTCGATTAGATTTTCTAGAATCTCCTGGCGAAGGGCGATCGAGGTGCCGATGTGAGGAGTATTAAAGTGAACAGCGCTGACGTAGGTAGGAAATGCCAGCACGTTTTGAAAATACTGAATCGCGTAATGCTTCAGATGATTACGGGTGAGTTTACCTTCTGTCCAAGCGAGATAGAAGGGATGGGTGAGCAGATGCTTTTGCTCAACTACGGCTTGCAAATGGTCGCGAAGTACCATGAATCCTCCTGGAAATAAGGTCAATTGGGTGTGGCAACACCATCTAACCCAACAATACGCAAAAATGGAGCGGTTGATCCATCTAAACTCACAAAAATCTCGATCAACAGTCCTTAAGCAGTCGCAGTGGTGCGCTTTGCAGGGGTACGTTTTGCGGCTGTTTTGGCTGTGCCTGCTTGTTTGGTAGCGGCTACCTTTGCGAGTCCATCAGGGGATGGTTCTGGAGTGACTTCTTCAACTTCAGGCTTTGTAGCGGTTGATTGAATCGTGGTCGATTTTGTCTTAGATTTTGCTGTGGTGGATTTTGCCTTAGACTTTGCTGCGGTGGATTTTGCTGTGGTAGTCTTCGTTGTTTTCGCTGTAGTTTTGGCTGCGGATTTTCCTTCTGTTGTTTTACTCGATCGCGTCGTTTTTGCCGTGTTTGTCGTTTTTTTAGCGCCTGTTTTTTTGGTGCCTGCTTTGGCATTCAGCGCTTCTACGGCAATATCCATGGTGATCGCTTCCACGGTTTGTCCTTCAGGCAACGACGCATTCACCTTCCCATGTTTGATATAAGGACCGTAGGGACCATCGTAGATATTGACGGGTTCCCCATCAACCGGATGGGCACCCAACTCCCGAATCGGTTTGGCAGCGGCTCGTTTTCCTCGTCCACCTTTCGGCTCTGCAATTAATGCTAGGGCGCGTTCCAGATCAACGGTTAACACGTCATCCCCGGCTTTCAGCGATCGATAATCCTTGCCGTCTTTGCCCTGGTCATAAACAATGTAAGGACCAAAGCGTCCTAATCCGGCTTGAAGTTTGCCACCGGTTTCAGGATGAGTACCCAATAAGCGGGGCAAGGAAAGCAAGCCCACGGCAGATTCGAGCGTCACGGTTTCGGTAGTAACGCCCTTTGGCAGAGAGGCTCGTTTGGGTTTTGGGTTGTCATCGCTCACGTCGCCCAACTGCACATAGGGACCGTAAGCACCAATCAGAGCGTAAATCGGTTCGCCCGTTTCGGGATGCAAGCCGATTTTTTCGGGACCTTCGGTTTTCTGCCGCAGCAGCGTTTCTACCTGCTCTGGGTCGAGGTCGGAGGGTGTCAGATCTTTGGGAATGGATGCTTTAACGGAACCTTCTTCTCGGTCAACCTCAATGAACGCACCATAGCGACCGATGCGGACTTTCGCGTCTAAATTCTCTAGGACTACAGTCCGGGCTTCGGTAGGGTCAATTTGGCTTTCTCGCTCTTTTACCTGGGTTTCCAGCCCGTCTTTGCCGCCATAAAACTCTTTCAGGTAGGGCAACCATTGCACTTCGCCAGTGGAAATGTCATCTAAGGTGCGCTCCATCCGAGCCGTGAAGCTGGGATCGACCAGATCGGGAAAGTGTTTTTCTAATAAAGTAGTGACTGCAAAAGCTGTGAATGTTGGTACTAAAGCATTACCGACCATTTGGGCATAGCCGCGATCGATGATGGTGCCAATAATGCTGGCGTAGGTGCTGGGGCGACCAATGCCTTCACTTTCCAAGGTTTTCACTAAGGAGGCTTCTGTAAACCGGGCAGGCGGTTGGGTTTCGTGGCTGATTGCTTCTAAATCCGTGCAGGCAGGAGAATCGCCCACTTGCAGGTTAGGCAAAATCACTTCTTGTCCTTCGATCGCCGCATCGGGATCATCCGAACCTTCCACATAGGCGCGGAAGAAGCCAGGAAAATCGATCCGCTTGCCGCTAGATCGAAAACCAGCATCCTCGACTTGAATTTGCATGGTGATGTTAGTTTGCCGCGCTTCTGCCATTTGAGACGCAACCGTGCGCTTCCAGATCAGGTCATAGAGGCGAAATTCTCGGTCTTTTAATCCGGTTTGCTGGGGGGTGCGGAAGCTGCTGCCAGCCGGACGAATCGCTTCGTGGGCTTCTTGGGCACCTTTCGATTTGGTGGAATATTGGCGCGGTTCTGGGCTGAGGTATTCGGTGCCATATTTTTCTTGAACGCAATCACGAGCCGCCGCGATCGCCTGCTTCGACAAGCTCACCGAGTCTGTCCGCATATAGGTGATGTAGCCCTGCTCATACAGGCTTTGGGCAGTTCGCATCGTGTCTCGTGCTGACAAGCCGAGCTTACGGTTTGCTTCCTGCTGCAACGTCGAAGTAGTAAACGGCGGCGAGGGTTTGCGAGTCACCGGGCGCTCTTCCAAATTGGTCACCATCCAAGGGCGATCGCGAATCCGATCCAGCAGAGAAGTTGCTTCAGTCTGATTCAGCAATACAACCGTGCGTCCTTGAATAATTTGCCCGGTGGCTTCATCAAAATCGCTGCCCGTCGCAACCTTGACCCCATTCAAGCTAACCAGCCGCGATTCAAACGTTCCTTTTGCCGCTGGAGTTGCGCCATTGGCTTCTAGGATCGCCTTCAAATCCCAATAGGCTCCTTTGCGAAAAGCCCTACGCTGCCGTTCTCGCCGAACCAGCAGCCGCACCGCCACCGATTGAACTCGCCCTGCCGACAGCCCAAAGGCAATTTTTTTCCACAGCAACGGCGACAACGTGTAGCCCACTAACCGATCCAAGATGCGGCGGGTTTCTTGCGCTCTCACTAGCCGTTCATCTACCTCGCGACAATTTTGAATCGCTTCCTGAATTGCTTCTTGGGTGATCTCATGAAACACCATCCGCTTGATCGGCACTTTTGGCTGGAGCAATTGCAACAAATGCCAGCTAATGCTTTCTCCCTCTCGGTCTTCGTCTGTTGCCAAAATCAACTCGTCCACATTTTTAAGTGCGTCTTTGAGTTCCTTGACAATTTTCTTTTTGTCTTGAGGAACGACGTACAGCGGCTCGAAGTTAGACTCCACATTTACACCCAACTGTGCCCATTTTTCCCCTTTGACGCTAGCGGGAATTTCGCTTGCAGATTGGGGCAAATCGCGCACGTGCCCCATGGATGCCTCTACCCGATAGCCAGCAGGCAGGTAGTTGCGGATGGTGCGAGCTTTAGTTGGAGATTCAACAATAACCAGGGTTGACATGGGCTTTTTAATCAATAGATCAGGAGAGTCATACACTCCAACGAATGAGGCAAGGGCTTATAACCATACAGGTTAGCGCTTCTTTCCTTTCACTTACTAGCTAATAATCAGTGACCGCTCTGAGTATTTGCTATTTTCCAAGATGTTTAACGGGTATTTTGGGTCGGTCGCATTCCCTGATAGTAATGCTTTAAGGGCAGTTGTCAAAAGCGCGATCGCGAATCATCAAGTTTTTCAACTATTTTGTAATGAAAGGAACTATCTATAGAGCGCGGTGAATGGAAGTGACAAGTAAACCGAAACCTGATAAACAGTCCACTAGGAACCTGACAGGGTAAAATCCACTGTAAGCCACAAATGACGGATGCAGTCTGAACTTTATTAGGCTGTTAAAGTAAGTCATATTTGTTTTGTAAAGTATTCGTTTGTAAATTCTTAGCTCGGACACCGCCCCATGGATTTTGCCAGTCTCGCTGCTCAACTGAATACCGGAGTGATTCTCCCTGAGCTAATTGTCATCATCACATTGCTAGTGGTAATCGTTGGCGATTTGATTGTGGGACGAACCGCTTCCGCTCAATGGACTCCTTATGTTGCGATCGCTGGATTGCTGTCTGCGGTTGGCGCTCTTTACTTTCAGTGGGATATTACCAACCCCATTTCGTTCTTGGGCAGCTTTAATGGCGATGCCCTGAGCGTAGTTTTTCGCGGAATTATTGCCCTATCCGCCGCCGTTACCATTTTGATGTCAGTTCGCTATGTGGCGCAATCAGGAACGGCTCTAGCAGAATTCATCACCATTTTGCTAACCGCAACCGTGGGCGGGATGTTTCTTTCTGGGTCAAGCGAATTGGTGATGATTTTCGTTTCACTCGAAACCTTGAGTATCTCGTCTTACCTGCTCACAGGCTATACAAAGCGCGATCCACGCTCCAATGAAGCGGCGCTGAAATATTTGTTGATTGGCGCATCTAGCACCGCAATTTTTCTGTATGGCAGTTCTTTACTCTATGGATTGTCGGGTGGAGAAACTAATCTGGGCGCGATCGCCACGCAAATTGAAGCCGCAGGCTTGGGCGAATCGATCGGCATGGTGATTGCCCTCGTGTTTGTAATTGCCGGGATTGCCTTCAAAATTGCCGCCGTGCCATTTCACCAATGGACTCCCGATGTCTATGAAGGCTCTCCCACTCCAGTAGTCGCGTTCCTCTCGGTTGGCTCAAAAACTGCCGGATTCGCCCTAGCAATTCGCCTCCTAGTGACTGCCTTTCCGCTGTTGACTGACCAATGGCAGTTTGTGCTAACTGCTTTGGCAGTATTGAGCATGATTTTGGGGAACGTAGTCGCCCTCGCGCAAACCAGCATGAAGCGACTGCTTGCCTATTCTTCCATCGGTCAGGCGGGATTCGTCATGATTGGGCTAGTGGTGGGCACGGAAGATGGCTATGCCAGCATGGTGTTTTACCTGATGGCGTATTTGTTTATGAACCTAGGCGCATTCATTGGCGTAATTTTGTTCTCTTTGCGAACGGGCACCGACCAGATCAGCGAATACGGCGGGTTATACCAAAAAGATCCGTTGCTAACGCTTTCCCTGAGTATTTGTCTCTTGTCTTTAGGCGGCATTCCACCGTTAGTGGGCTTTTTTGGAAAAATTTATCTATTCTGGGCTGGCTGGCAATCAGGTGCTTATGGTCTGGTCATTCTCGGCTTAGTCACCAGCGTCGTTTCGATTTACTACTACATTCGTGTAGTCAAGGCGATGGTGGTGAAAGAGCCGCAGGAAATGTCTGAATCAGTGAAAAACTACCCTGAAATTCGCTGGAATATTCCAGGGATGCGCCCATTACAGGTTGGATTAGTGTTGACGTTGGTAGCTACTTCTCTTGCCGGAGTTTTGGCAAATCCATTGTTTACCTTGGCGACTCAATCTGTGACAAAAACGCCGATGCTGCAATCCGTGCTAGCGGGCGTGAAGAAACCCGCGTTTGAAAGAGCCGCCGCATTGGCTCCAGTTCAGCCTGATGTGAAACTGTAGTTTTGGATCGGGTTTTTGATGTAGCGATCGCTCTCTTAAGGCGCGATCGCTTTGTTTTTTTATAGAGTCTAATCTAGTTCCTAAACCCTGATCCTGCGCTTATGTCTGTAAAAAATCTGATTTCTCTCGGCTTACTCATCTTTATCCCGATCGCGATCGCGGCTGAAAAGTTGGAATGGGATGCTCTGCTGGTGTTTGGTTTGTCGGCTGTGGCGATCGTGCCTTTGGCAATTTGGCTCAGCACTGCGACCGAAGAGTTGGCGGTGACGCTAGGTCCAACTATCGGTGGTTTGCTAAACGCTGTGTTTGGCAATGCTACGGAATTAATCATTGCTCTAGTTGCCCTCAGAGCAGGCTTGGTAGATATCGTCAAAGCCAGTATTACCGGAACGATTGTCAGCAACTTGCTGCTGGTGATGGGGTTGTCTATGTTTCTAGGCGGACTGCGCTATAAAGAGCAGGAGTTTAAGCCCGTGGTTGCGCGAATGAATGGCTCCACGATGACGTTGGCAGTGATTGCAATTACTTTGCCCGCAATGGTAATTTCCACCTCAAACGTAGTGGAGCCGAGTTCTATTACCGGACTCTCTCTGTTTGTAGCGGCTGTAATGATTGCGGTTTACGCCTTTACCCTACTGTTTTCTTTAAAAACCCACAGCTACCTCTATGAAGTGGGCGTGGTGGAGTTGGAAGGAGAAGGTTCAGGAGACGAACACGGGCACGAAAAACCTAATTTGTGGCTGTGGATGGGCGTTTTGCTGGTTGCTACGATTGGAGTTGCGTTTATTTCAGAAATTTTTGTGGGTGCCGTAGAAGAAGCAACAGCCGGATTGGGGCTGACTCCTCTGTTTACGGGGGTGATTTTGCTGCCATTGGTGGGCGGTGCTGCCGAATATGTGACTGCCGTACGCTGTGCCTTGAAAAATAATATGGATTTGTCGGTTTCTGTGGCGATGGGGTCGAGTTTGCTGGTGGCGCTGCTGGTGGCACCGTTGCTGGTGATTGTGGGGCAGGTGATTGGACAGCCCATGGATCTGAATTTCAACCTGTTTGAGGTGGTGGCGATCGCGATCGCGGTGATTACTGCCAACTTGATCAGTTTGGATGGGCGATCGAACTGGCTGGAAGGAATGTTGCTGTTGGCAACCTACGCCATCTTGGGTGCAGCGTTTTATTATCATCCTGTATAAAATCAGCCCTTCTGCCAAAACTGAGCCAAAATCTCTTGGGGCGATCGATCCCAGGTGTCAATATGGTGATCAATTAACGCGCCCGCATTCAAGGTGTAGATAGAGTAGCCGTTGAATAGGAGCTTGGGTTTCCAGGGCAGGCGCAAGGTTCCCCGAACCGTCCATTCTGCCCGAATTGTGTTTTCACTAGCCGGGAAAACGTGATGAACATCAAAATATAATTCTGTGAAAAACAGCCGTCCGTGAAAGCGGAGTGTCCAGAAAATAATGCGGTAATTGAACTTGCCTTGAAACGTATTGACTGGATCGCGAAAGAAAATATCCTGACTGTAAATGTCATAGGAAATATCTTGAGCAAACAGCGTTGGCAAATCCTGCTTTAGCACCGCGATCGCCTGCTCAAGTTTAGCGGCATACTCCAATTCGCTGACTTGCTGACTCATACCAGTTTAAAATTGAAACGCGATAAATGATTTTTTGAAAACGGCAGTGCTTTTTTGGCTTAGAACTCAAAACTCAAAATTCAAAACCGTATCACATCACCACTTCCTCAAAGTTGATCGTGTCGTGATGAGGATCAGCATGGCTAACGCGCAGTTGCAGATGATCGCCGGGTTCAATCGATCGCGTAAACCGCATCGCCATTTCCAATCCCAAATCTTCCAGCAATACTAATCCCAAGTTTTCGTGTTCCCGCAGCCAGCGCAGCATCAAAGCTTGCCACACTTCGTCGGGCGATCGCCGCAAAAATTCTAAGCCCCAATAGCGATTCGTTTGCCGCTCGACCGTAACCGCTTCATACAACGTGCTGCTTAGAGTCATAGTTATGTCTTGCACCTGTTCTGCGGAAAAGGGCAGCGGCTCCCCGCGCAAGTGAGCTTTTAGCTGAAAGTGGGTCAGCAGATCCGTGTAGCGCCGAATGGGCGAAGTCACCTGGGTATAGGTTTCCAGCCCTAAACTGGCATGACGCGCCGGGGTAATGCTCATTTCACTCCGGGGCATACAGCGGCGAATCGCACAAAATCGTACAGGTCCAGCAGGTAGCTGCATTAACTCCTGCTCAGGGGGCAGTTCGGGCTGGGGTTGATGCCGAAAGGGAATCGGCAGGCTATGGGTTTGACTATAACGGGCGGCAGTTTCTCCTGCCAGGATCATCATTTCGGCGACTAATTGGCGGGCGATCGAGTCTTGCAGAACGTTGATGCTGATTTCACCTTCTCTCACTTTGATCGAAGATTCTGGCATATGAATGCTGATTGCGCCTTGAGACTGCCGCCAGGTTTGTCGCTGTTTTGCCCAAGTGGCGATCGCCTCTAGCTCCGATTCCTCCTGTACGCCGCCCAACTCCAGCATTTCATCCACATCTTCATAGGTGAGACGATAGGTTGTTTTAATCTGGCTAGGATGAATGCTGTAATTTTGAATTGCCCCATGCTCATCTAAAACTACGCCAAAGCTGAGGGCGTTACACACCTGCCCTTGCACCAAACTCATCGGTCCCGTTGCCAACTCTGATGGAAACATGGGAATCATGCCCGTGGGTAGATAGACCGTGGTGCTGCGGCGACGGGCTTCTAGATCCAGTTCATCGCCGGGCGTAAGCCAGCGGGTCGGATCGGCAATATGAATCCAAATGCGCTGGTGTCCTTCGGGCAAATATTCCAAACTCAAGCCGTCGTCAATTTCCTGGGTGCTTTCGTCATCAATGGTATAGACCTTGAGGTGAGTCAGATCGAGGCGATCGCAATGGGCATCATCTAGAGGAGAATTTAAGCGATCGTGCGCCACTTCCAAAACCTTTTGCGGAAAATGAATGGGAACTTGACTCCGGCGCAGAAACAGATTTTCGTGGGAATTCCACAGTTCCAAATCCACTAAGAGTTGAAAGGCTGCCTGTGGATTTTCGGATCGATTTAAGTGTATCAAGGTTTCTAGAGCAGACGTGCGCTGGGTGGCTTCATCGCCTAAAGTGGCATAGCGTTCCAATGCTTCCAACCGCAGGCGATCGCTGCTTTGCCACTCTACTGATTGATGGTCAAGCGCTTGCTGCAATCGGGTAAAATAACCCTGCAATTCTTGCTGGCGCTGTGACTCCATTTCAATCTGGTGCTTTAATTCTGCCACCTGTGGTTTAGGTCGCGGTTCGTAGCGATCGCCTTTCGATTTGAAATACAGCTTATCTTCCGACAATAGCCAATGGGCAGCATAGCAAAGCATTGGACTCTGCTCGGAAAACAGCAGCAGCGACATTTCTGCCGGATTAATCGTTTCCCGATCCTCAACTAGCAGTTCCCAAGCAACTTCTAAATTAGACAAATCTAAGTAAGGCTCAACCTGCTTTAGAAAAGCTGGAATGCTGGATGGCTTATAGGTTTCTCCACTCACTTCATACTCAATTTGGCGAGGATGGAGCGTATGAGACTGGGCACGTTCATCGATCGCAATCCAGTGTTTTTTCCCTTCCGGACGCTCGATCACAGCAAGACGGCGATCGCTGTTAACCCGAAATTCTATAAGGGTTCCCTTCTCCATCAGTTAAAAAGCAAGTTGCAGAAAGTAATAATGCTCAGCCGTATCATGAGTCAAACGGAGAAAATAATAGCCAGAAAAAATGACTGTCAGGATTTGAGCCTTCAAAAGACAAAAACCCACACAGTCTACCGTAAACGAAATATACAGCGATCGCGCTCCTTTAGAAAGCAGCAATTCACCTTAAGCAACTTTAACCTTCGGCATTAATGAAGGGAAGCAGCGCTACAATCCGCGCTCGTTTAATGGCTTCAGTCAGATTACGCTGTTGTTTAGCGGTTAATCCCGTAATCCGACGAGGTAAAATCTTTCCCCGTTCGGTGATGAACTTCCGCAAAAGATCGACATCTTTATAATCAATTGGGTCTTCAGGCTTGATTGGAGAAACGCGGCGGCGAAGGTAGGTCATGGGTGCAAATAGTTAATTAGAAAGGATCAGGGTCAATTGGGGCAGAAATATAAGGGTATTAAATGAGCGATCGCCCATTCAATAGCCAATTCTGCTACTTAATTTCTTTGTGTACCGTATGCCGATTGCAGTTCGGGCAAAATTTCTTGAGTTCTAACCGAGCGGTGGTGTTGCGGCGGTTTTTCTTGGTGGTGTAGCGAGATACGCCCGGAGAACGCTTATCCGGATTAGTGCGACACTCGGTACATTCCAGCGTAATAATAATTCGTACGTCCTTACCTTTAGCCATAATCCTAACAACTCAGCGATTGAAACAAAATTTTGACACGAGCATCTATTATTTCACACGACGCTTAGCTTCGGCAAATATCTGTTTAATTTTAATATCCAAAGAATAGCCACGACCGCTTTGAACAATAATCGTATGGGCAACGCGATCGTGAAACGCCTGTCGATTATTCGTATCCGTAAACGCAAAACTACAATCGACCAATAAAGGAATTGGAGCGACCAACAAAAAACCATTCGTTGGGCTAAGAGTAGCAAGTCCAATCACGATCAGTAAACTGCCAAACCCCGTGAGTGCTTCCCGCTTGCTTAAGTCCACTAAACCTGGAATCACCCGAAATCGGGGATTCACCACCTTCATGTCCATTGCCCATCGCCCCAAGCTCTGTCCTCGGTTTTGCACGACTAAAAACACCCGCAACACTGCCCACAAAAGAATGAACACTGGAATATAAAGGCTGCTTCCCAACAGAAAACTGGGCAGTGCCGCCGCACCAAAGTCGATCGCAAACGCTCCTACACGCCGTTCCATGGGCACTCTTACATACCGCCCCGTTGGATTTAACTCTCCGCTCATGGGATTTATATAAAGATTACTTTTCTATGCTACTTATGAAGCGATGATAATTTTTGCCAATGACGATGCAGCACTTTAGTCATGATACCGCTGCACCTAGCTAGGAAACGAGGACATTTTTAAACCTTGAGCATTAAAAAAGTCCTGAGCATAGCGTTTATGATTCATTGAAAGCCATTTGAGGAGGTAAAGTAATGACCCAGAATCATGAAAACGGCAGCCGACTCGATCGCATTGAGTCCATCATACTTGAACTCGCAACAGCTAGTGTGCGACATGACAACGAGTTCAGCCGTATTAATAAAACCCTGGAGAGAATCAATGAGCAACAGGCAGCCAATGCTCGACAGATCGAGGCAAACACCCGACAGATTGAGGCAAACACCCGGCAAGGAGAACTCAATCAAGAGAGCATTCATACCCTGACTGCCAGCATCCAAGACCTTCGTAACTTGGTGGCAGACTACATTCAAGGACGTTCATAAAACCTTTCGATATAAACAACGTAAAAGCGTTATGGAGCTTTGAGAAGGGTTGCCCTTCCGCTTTGTCCATAACGCTTGGTCTCTGGAGCGTTTTTTAGATACTGATCATTTAAGAATCACAACAACAGCCGATTATTTGTTGTAATAACCCGAATCCACGCGATCGCGGAAAATTTTCTCGCGTATTACTTCCACTTCAGGATTGAGGATTGGTTTGACGGTTTCAATTCCAGAACCCAAATTTGCGGTTTCCATTACCTTGCCTGCATTTTTGCCGTCGCCTACCAACACCGTAGAAGTGCGATCGTTCGGCACAATCACGCCACAATTACTCCAAACTCGGTTGCCACTCTTGCTATGAGGTTTACAAGCCGCCAATACATTATTCTTCTTGGTCATGTAGATCGGACCAAAAACCTTAATTTCGCCCCCCGGATTATAGGCAATAGGTGTATCGCCGCCCATGCTTAACCTGCCACACAGAACTTCAGCCTTGCTCCAATCTTCTTTGCCCAAAGAATTCAAAAATCCCCGCACTCGGACTGGCATTTCCTTATCTTTACTCTTGCAGTCGCCAGCAAAAGCAAATGCTTGCCCTGCTTTTTCACTTGTAAAGGAATACCTTTTGCCGTTGTAAAGAAAACTGTCATTGGCAACAGCGCTACTCCAATGGAATTGGTCGGCAGGCATCGGCTTCGCAGTTACGGCACTGGCAGTAACGGTCGCTAGCATGGCTCCAATAGTCAAAACAGACAACGTTTTCAGATTCATAACGGTGTATCCTTTTCCTAGTAAACAGATTGAATGAACTGAATTGATCATCATTTGCCTCATCAACCCAAAACTGTGAATTACCTACTTGACAATTTCAGTGTTTTTGAGAAGCAAAACCTAAAACAAAGCTAGTCCTTCTGTTTCAAAGAAAGGGGTAGAGAAAATACCTAAACTTTGTTAGTCAAGTTGCAATTATTCCGTGTTTAACGAAATAAATTCTGGATAACTGCTGATGACATTTACAAAACTGTCTTCCAGCAAGTATTTGAGGCAATTAAATTTCCTCGAGTTTTCCCAGTAATTTTGTCAAGATTTATAAAGCCATGGGATAAAATCCCATCTAAAATATCTACAAAAAATCTATTTATCGGATCAATTATTTATCGGATCAATTCAGTTATCTCGACCAAAATCAAGGAAAATTTTAAAGGCTATCTAAGTAGAACGAAGCGACTAAGACTTCTTCCGGAGAATTTATTTGACGGCTTACTATATTTCTCCGCCCCACAGGAACCACCCGATGAAAAATTTGATCCAAGGTCTACACGAGTTTAAATCAGAATTCTTTTCCGCTTATCAAGAGCGATTTGAAGAACTTACCCATGGACAAAACCCCAAAGTTCTCTTTATTACTTGCTCTGATTCGCGGATTGTTCCTAGTCTCATTATGCAAACAGAACCCGGCGATCTGTTTGTGATTCGCAATGCTGGCAACATTATTCCACCGTTTGGGGCGGCGAATGGTGGAGAAGGCGCAGCGGTAGAATATGCCATTCACGCTTTGGGGATCACCGATATTGTGGTTTGCGGTCATTCTCACTGTGGCGCGATGAAAGGGTTGCTGCAACTCGGTTCACTTCAAGAAGAAATGCCGTTGGTTTACGATTGGCTAAAACACGCAGAAGCAACTCGCCGCCTTGTCAAGGAGAACTATCAGGGCTATTCCAAAGATGAAATGTTGGAAATTGCGATCGCCGAAAATGTTCTAACCCAAATCGAGAATCTAAAAACCTATCCAGTGGTGCGATCGCGAATGTATCAGAACAAGCTTCAGATTTACGGCTGGGTTTATCTGATCGAAACGGGCGAAGTGTTGGCATATGACCCAACCACTCATACTTATATTCCGCCTCAAAGCCAAATTGAGCCTTCTCAACCAGGGCACTATCTTTCTACCCAAGCTCCTCCGATTGCTTGCGATTTGCCTTATCAATCGAATGCTGCCCCAGAAGTTAGTTCCTCACCCGCGATCGCCGCTCATAGCAACCCCTTGCATCACAGCACAACTCCCAGTAATGGGCACACAAACGGTAGCCCCAAAAAGGCACCCGGTGATATTACTTGGCTACCCCCTGAACAAGCCGATCGCATCTATCGAGGTTCTAACCCAAAATCTTAAGCAAAGGAATCGGGTTTTCTCTACTTCTCCCCATAGCAGTCAAGCGGCTCTTAGCTCAGCCCGATCAAATCCATGTAGTTTCGGAGGTGGCGCACTTTTAGACGTGACCCATTGCAATCGAGGAATCTCAGCGCTGTTATAAACTCGAAACTCCTTCTCAACTTTTGCTTCAGCTTTACGAAGTGCTTGGTTCAGCACCAACGAGCCATCCTGATCAGAAACGGAGCGATGGAAAGTGCCAGGAGGAATGCGAAGAATATCGCCGCCCGACTCCAATCGGACGATGTGAAATGGATATTCCCAGTCAAAATTCACGAGGTAAAAGGTGCGTCCGCCGGACAGTGCCAACAAATTATCTTCTTGTTTTGGGTGCAGGTAGAACTGCCAGCTACCCTCTGAAGCACTATGTGGACTTACTGCTGGACCGTCATGAAATACCAAATCACGGGCGTTGGAGTTGGAAATGGTAATGTCAAAAAAACGAACCTTGGGCGTATCGCGGAATTTTTGGTAGGGTATCAATTCAAACATATCGCTAGGTCTCAAGTCTAATCAGTGCAAGTCTAATCAGTGCAAGTTGTGAATCGGTTGGGTTAAACAGACAAAGCCATCCAGATAGTGGAACTTATCTCACTCATGTTGGTTCTCCTCTGCTTCTTAGTAGATTCAAATAACTTAACAGTTGTGAATTTAGCCTAGCCTGAGTAATTAGACATAAACAAAGCCTTTCGCGAGTTACATCTATGCAGAAAACGAATAGATGCAGTCGATAACTATTTTGCACCTGCAAATTTTGGCAACCGTGGCGGAGAATCACAGTTTTTCTGAAGCTGCCCTTCAGCTAGAGATTTCTCAATCGGCAGTGAGTCGAGCGATCGCGTCACTCGAAGACGAACTAGGCGTATCGTTGCTGGTGCGGGGTCGGTTTGGGGCACGGCTTACACCTGTGGGCGAGCGCATTCTGGTTCATGCTCACCAAATTTTGCAGTTGCGCGATCGCATTGACCACGAAATTGATTTAGAGAAAAACCTCAGCGGTGGACGAATTCGCATCGCTTCGTTTCGCAGTGCCGCTACTCATCTACTGCCGCCGCTGATTGCTCAGTTTTGTCAGCGTTTTCCCCATGTCAAAGTCTCGTTAACGGAAGATGATCCCACGGGAGTAGAACTGGCGCTACGGGAAGGACGGGTGGATATTGGCTTAGTGCCGCTACCGAGATCGTCCGATGACCTGGAAACCTGGGAAATTGCCCGTGATGAATTTGTCGTGCTATTGCCGCCATCTGCCAAACCGTTTCCGCAGCAGTTAACCTGGCAAGATCTCGCCCACTATTCTTTTATTCTCTATAACTATGCAGAATGCACGTCTGTGGTGCGAGATCACTGGATTCAATGGCAGCAATCCTTCAAAGTTGCCCACGAAATCAAGGAAGATTCCAC
The DNA here is from genome assembly GCF_040830845.1 of Sivoneniella epilithica UHCC 1019. Lineage (NCBI taxonomy): Bacteria > Bacillati > Cyanobacteriota > Cyanophyceae > Leptolyngbyales > Leptolyngbyaceae > Sivoneniella > Sivoneniella epilithica. The sequence goes on along the minus strand of NZ_JBFPDP010000045.1, from coordinate 9,177 downwards.
AATTGTCAGCATGGTTTCCCAAGGTCTAGGAGCCGCTGTTTTGCCCCGCTTCGCAGCGCTGCCGATTCCCAGTGGAATTCAGGTGCGATCGCTACCTATTCCCCTAGAACGAATTATTGGGGCAGCCATCCTGCCTAACGGGTTGCATTCACCAGCGGTGTTCACTTTTCTAGACTTACTGCGCGGCAAAGGTAGCTTTGCTTCAAAAGCTTGATGGAATTAACAGAATGAATTTCTTTAGGCTAATCCCTCGATCGCGCTGCGAATTGCTTCGATCCGCTGACGATTTACGCCCAAATCTGATTCGCCTAATCGCGATGCCGATCGCACCTCAATCACTGACTCAGCAGGATTGACATAAAACTCCACATCATCCACAAAGCCCATGAGGGCGCTAGTAAACTCAGCATAGAGATAAGTATCTGTAGTCTGAATAATTTTAGTGCGGGGCAAAGATTCAATCGTTGTTTTTAGTTGGGCGATCGCTTGTGTGGGAGTTCCTTCATAGCGCAGCGGCTCGATCCGATGATCATCATCTTGGCTTTGGCTGCTCACACAATTTGGAGAACTGGGACAAGCTGCCAACTTGCCATCCGTTAACCCCAAATTAGTAGGACGACTACCAGAAAACGAGAATAAACTACCAGCCATAGCAATCACCTTAGTCGGAGAAGACGGATAAGCAGTGGCTAGATTGACGAATCCAAACCAGCCGATTACCGTAATTAGCATAGAGGCAAACAAAACAGAAATCAGCGTACTGCGCCAAAAAGAACGCAGTTTTCCCAAGAATTGGCTAACCATAAATGTGTGGTGTGCGATCGCGTTTCTTTACAGTATGCAATACAAAGTAACGCCATCAGTAGGGGATTAAAACTAAGCTTAAGCTAGAAAAGATCCTTTATCAAAGCTCTTGATGCAAGCTAAGATGCTTACTCTCAAACCGTTATCGGGATTAGGTCGCAGTAGAGTAGTTCAAATTCTCGCTGTCAGCTTTCGGAATTTGGCATGATTTTGTTAAGCAAATTGTGGAAGCTAGAACCACAGAACATATTAGCTCGACAGTTGCCGACAATTCTGCTAACGTTTGCCATGAACTGGTGATGGAGGATGAAAATGCCAGAGTTGGGAGCGTCATCAAAAAAGCGACGTAGGACTGGGTTTAGACTGTTCAATCGGCAGCAGTCATCTACTCCTGCCCAAAAACCTGCACGCGACTCCGCTCAGCCTCCCTGGATGGACGAGCTACTGCCATCCAGTTCATTTGATCGCGCTGGATCTATATCCTCCAACCAAAAAGATAGTAATCAACGGGGCGATGTGAGTTCCGTTAAGCCTAAAAAGGCTAGCTTTAAGCCGTTTGGGTGGTTATTGGGTCGGCGGTCTAGACGGAGATCCGAAAGCGTTAGAGAGAAACGGCAACAAACAGATGGGAAAGCCCTGAAGCGATCGCCCTCCTCGTTTGAAATATCTGCCTTCAATCCGTCAACATCCTATGGAAACAGCAAATTATCGGCATCTCAACGACGCACGATTGCCAGCGATCGCAAAAACCAGCGATCTCTGGCACCCGATTCAACCGAGTTGCACCGTAACCGCAGCCTCTATACAAGCAATGACACAACAAGCAGCACAAACCCAATTCGAGCCTTTGATTCTAGCAGGCAGCCCTCTCAAAATAGCGGATTGACCCAAGGATTTGATACCCAACTTCAGGGAAATAATCCAACACTCTTACAGGAAAAAAAACAGCAACAAACCGTGTTGCAACAATCAACCCTGTTGCAAGGGCGGAAAGACAGTCAGGGCGGCGCGCGCGCCCGAAAACAGCGACGAAAATCAGAACCCGTCGATTTCACACCCCGATCGCGTAGTATGGCGATCGCCCTCTATGCAGCACGAATGCTCATTTTAAGCGTGGGTGTTGGCGTGCTGGCTGGAACCGTCTTATCTGCCTGGAACCCCACAAATGCGCCCTTTACGGCGGGTCTACAAACAATCAAACAGTCTACGGCACCCAGTATTCAAGAAAGCCCATCTGCTCCCTTGTCTGAAGTAAAACTTGCCCAGGAAATGATGCCGCTGAAAGCGGGGCTACAAACCTTGCTCCAACAAAATCCTAAGTTCAAACCTGGCGTTTTTCTGGTTGATTTGGATAGTAATGATTACCTGGATCTAAGCGGAGCAGCTAGTTTTTCAGCCGCCAGTATGATCAAAGTGCCAGTTCTAATTGCATTTTTTCAAGATTTAGATAAGGGGAAAATCCGGTTAGATGAAAAGCTGGTCATGCGGCAGGAGATGGTGGGTGGAGGATCGGGCGATCTCCAGTATTTGCCCGTGGGCAGTCAATTTACGGCTCTAGACACTGCCACCCGAATGATTACCATCAGCGACAATACCGCTACCAATATGTTGATTACGCGCCTAGGTGGAATGTCATCGCTCAATCAACGGTTCAAATCGTGGGGACTTTCTACTACCGCCTTAAATAAACCACTGCCCGATTTACAAGGAACGAATACCTCAAGCCCTAAAGAGTTAGCCAGTTTGATGGTGAGAGTCAGCCAAGGTGATTTAGTATCGTTGCGATCGCGCGATCGAATGCTCGATATCATGCGCCGTACCATCAACAATAGCCAACTCCCTCAAGGATTGGGAGAAGGGGCAACCATCGCCCATAAAACAGGTGACATTGGGACGTTAGTGGGGGATGTGGGGCTGATTGATATGCCCAACGGCAAACGGTATGCAACAGCCGTTTTCGTCAAGCGAGGTTTCAACGATGATGCCGCCTACGACTTAGTTCAGAAAATCTCCCGCCTGAGCTATCAACACCTGAGTCAACCTAAAGCAGCGCCTTCTATCTCGCCTACACCAACCCCATCAACCCCGCCAAACCCTTAGAAAGTTACCATCAATTAGCAAAAACTTGTGCGGCGGTCAGGGGTAACACGCCAAACTGGGAATATACAATCTGAGCATCTTCTGAAAAATTGCCAAACTCGCTAAATATATCTGCATCTGCTGCGATCGCGGTTGGGTGCTTTCATTTCAGCGTTCTGTTTTCTCACTCCAATTCAAAGGTGCATCCTTTATTTTTAGCGGCATTTATTTGGTGGGCGGTGGGAACGATTGAAAATTAGAATAGGTAATGGGGATGTGGTTGGGTTGGGCTTTTATACGCTCTATCCAGGCTTGGATGGCGCGAAACTGAGAAAGTTTAAAGCCGCCCTCATCCGCAACATGGGTGTAGGCAAAGAGGGCGATATCGGCAATCGTATAGCAATCGCCGACTAAAAATCGCTGTGTTGACAAGTGCTTTTCCATTAAAGCAAGCGCCTCATTTCCAAGTCGGTGCCGCCGTTGTAGCTCGTCCTTGCGGTCTGCTGCGACGTTAAGATGCTGAATCCAGAAACGAGAAGAGGCGATCGCGGGTTCATGAATGTTCTGCTCCCAGAACAGCCATTCATAAAGGCGGGTGCGCTGCAAATGGTCAGTCGGCAAAAAAGGGGTGCCCTCACTGAGATACAGCAACACCGCATTGGATTCGGATAAAAACACGCTCGATTCAATTTCCAACACTGGAATGCGACCGCTGGGATTTTTCGCAAGGAATTCTAGCGATCGGCTTTCACCTTGGAGAATATTGACCTCAATTCGCTCAAAGGGGATGCCAAGCTGGGTTAGCAACAGGCGGATTTTGTAGCCATTGCCAGAGGGTAAGAAATCATATAAACGATACATCCTTATAAATATTATTCCCTGCAAGAATGTCTTCTACGATTGGTTGAACGATTGGTCACCATTGAAATAGTAGATAAAGATGTTGGTATCGAGTAGATAACGCCTATCTGTTCCATTCATCTCTTAACTGTCGTTGAAGAAGTGGATCAATGCGTTGGGGCAAAAAGCCAAACAGGTTGCTGGATGGAGGTGCTGCTTCAATTTGAGTTCGTGACATTGGTTGTACTGTAACGACCATCTCAACCAATCCCGGCTTAATAGTATCAGGCAAGGTGATTTCTACTTTGCGATCGCTCTTAACCTCAATGCCCTGACAAATAGTTTCCATCTTTAGCTATAAAAGTGGACTCAGAACATTTCTGTATTAGACCGAACGCAGCAATCCATTTTTCTTGAATTAGGATTCATGGGTTCAGTTCTACTTTTTCTTTTTCCCTTTTTCCTTCTTCACCTTGCCGTCTAAATGACCATCCACTTTATTGTTCAAACCATAGACTTCGCGAGTGCCTGCTAGGGCAACTAGGGTTACTTCTTTTTCATCGCCCGGTTCAAAGCGAACGGCGGTTCCAGCGGGAATATCAAGGCGCATCCCAAATGCCTGATCGCGATCGCACTGTAAGGCTTCGTTCACTTCATAAAAATGGAAGTGGGAGCCAATTTGAATGGGGCGATCGCCCGTATTTGCCACCATCAGCGTAACGGTGGCTCGTCCCGCATTCAATTCAATCTCGCCATCTTCAATCAACAGTTCACCTGGAATCATGGGTCACTCCTTATTAATCATCGTTTCGGTTTAATTGCCAGCGCCACACATCCCCATCATCAGGGTCATGAAAAGCTTCTACTTGTTTCATGCCAACTTTTTCTAGCACTCGTGTGGAAGCATTGGGCGCTGCCAAAGTGTGGGCTTGAATGACTTTAACAAAGGGATGGGTCAAGGCATGATCAATTAGCGTGAGAGCCGTTTCGGTTGCCAGCCCTTGGTTTTGGTAGGAAGGGATAATTTCATAGCCAATCTCCACCATGCCTGCATCGTTTGGCTTGCCCTTAAATCCACCAAACCCAATCAAAACTTTGTCGGCGGCGTGAATGAACAAATAAGTCCACCAACCTGCTAGCGACGGATCTAATTTCAATGCGTTGTAGGAGTAGGGAATCACTTCAGGAAACTCTGTCCAATTAGCAGGAATTGAGATGCCCAAATGTTGCTCTAGTTGACTGGGATTGGTTTCTAGCCAGTCCAAATGTTCTAGATCACAGGATAGCAATAGCAAGCGATCGCTTTTCAACATAGGAGCGCTTACCGAATAGGATTATGCACGGTGACGAGCTTGGTGCCATCAGGAAAAGTCGCTTCCACTTGGACATCGTGAATCATACTGGCAATGCCGTCCATGACATCGGCTTGAGTTAGTAAGGTAGTGCCATAGTTCATCAAATCCGATACGGTGCGCCCATCCCGTGCCCCTTCAAGAATCGCGGCGGTAATGTAAGCGATCGCTTCAGGATAGTTGAGCTTTACGCCTCGCGCTTTGCGCCGTTCTGCCAGCAGTGCAGCCGTAAAAATCAGCAGTTTATCTTTTTCTTGCGGAGTCAATTGCATAGTGCGTTCTATTCCTCACGTCCAATAATAATCTCAAGCTGATCAAGCAAGGGAGGAAGCGCTTGAGTAACGGTATCCCAAACAATATCTAGTTCTATATCAAAGTAGGCATGAATCAGGCGATTTCTCATCCCAATAATTTTTGACCAGAAAATTTTTGGCAATTCAGCTTGACGCTCTTTTGTAATTCGAGATGCGGCTTCTCCAATAATTTCAATACACTTTACCAGGGATAACGTTAGCATCCGATCAGTATCAAGGGCGTTCCGAGTTTTATTTTGAATAAATGAGAGTGCATCTTTTGCCGCATCTCGCATGTGCCGTCCGTGTGTCATCATCTATGAACATAAATAGTCTGCGCTGAGTCAATCACGCTTTGTCGAAAGTAGCGGCTGAGTTCTCCTGAAGTTCGCAAGTCTACTTTTTGACCTACAATTTCTGTCAACTCGATTTCCATGCCTGCTAGATCAAAATAGGTGATTTTGTTGCCTGGAATGTTGCCTGGAATAAATTCAACCAGCATATCTACATCACTCTCAGCATTGAAGTCATCCCGCAAAATGGAGCCAAATAAGGATAGCTTGGCGATCGCGTTTTGTTGGCAAAACTTAGTAATTTTTTCGTAGGGAAGAGCGATCACAAAAGTACGGTTCATGTCAACACCTAAGCTAGAGTTGCCAAACGCGGGGAGTGCAAGCAGAGCGCTGGAGATGGGTTAATCGCACCAGTTGCCAGACTGCCATTAACCATTGGCGTGCTTCCATTGTAGAACTGCCGCGATAACGACACAGTAGCCCACACAGCAAACGGGTTACGCCAACTTCGCCGGAGGTGCCTTGCCAGAGCGATCGCGCTTTTTCGACCAGTTCAGGATCTACGGGCTGCCCCACAAAAGCAAAACTGCCGACAATGGGGCATCCCGCTAATCCATGAGGACTATGGAAAGCTTCCTCACTCCCCGGAAGCCATTGGCGATCGATCCACAACGGGCGATCGGCTTGCCAAACTTCGGTGTGCGATCGCCAGTTTCCTTTAACAAACTTTTCGTTTCGCGCCGTGCGTCCAAAACGGGTCATATCCCACCCCAGCCAACAGGCACCGGGCGCTAAATCAATTCGCATATCCTGACGGTAAATTGCCTGGTCAAACACAATGGTTTCTTGGGGTAGCCATTCCAAGCAAGCGCCTTCTGCAATCTGAATCTGGACGCTTTGTTGGGCTTCTAATTCAGTGGAGCGATAAAGTTTAGCAGCGGCAGCAGTGGTAATCAGGGCTTGTGCTTGAGGTTGCAGGTGGATGTCGAGGGACAGGCGATCGCCGCCCACAATGCCACCGGCTGTATGCAAAATCACGCCATGACACACGGTTTCGCCTTCTGGATAAAACGGTCGCTGTACCTTGAGAGGCGCTTTTACCTGCTCGGATATGAGGCGGGTGGCATTTCCCTGTCGGGCAAAGTTGAGGTGCAGCGTTCCGTGCCAAGGCTGAGTAGAAGGGTGGGTCATTCTGGATGATGCGATCGTTCGAGTTGCTTGGTTATTCGCCCAAGCTTGACTTTCGTTGAACATGAATACTCATGAAAGTTATGGGTTAATATATACTCTCGTTCATTCAAAGCCTTCTTTTCTGCGGGTATAGTTTAGTGGCAAAATGAAAGCTTCCCAAGCTTTAGTTGCGAGTTCGATTCTCGCTACCCGCTTTGAAAGATAAACTCCTGGAACCCATTAAGATTCGGATGTTTAAGGGATCGCATACTCACCAAGTTGGATCAGAAAATAGGGTGATGGTGACGTGCGATCGCCCTAGAGGAACGCTGCTAATGCAACTGCAAATGCTGCGCCCATCGTCTAGCTCCACTTCACAGGCATGACAGGAACCCATTAAGCATCCAGTGGGAATCGTTACTCCAGCGCGGCTGGCAACTTCTAGCAAGGGTTCGCCCACTGTCGCTTCAATCGTCACATCATCGGGCAAAAAATGCACATTAACACTCATAGAATACTCATTAAGGTTGTTATTTAGCGATCGCTACTCGCACACTTTAAACTCTGATCGATATTGCACAGTTCCACTACACTCTTGCAAGGCTGCACCGCTCAACTCCAACACCATAAACGCTTCATCGGGTACATCATACTCACATCTCAAGCCTTGAGTGCTGGCAGACACAAACCCAAACCGCGAATAATACTTTGGATCGCCCAGCACTACCACTGCATCACAACCGAACTGGTGACAGGTCTTTAAACCCTGTTGGATTAATAAAGATCCGATTCCTTGCTTTTGATAATGAGGCAGAACGGCAACGGGTGCCAATCCAAGGATCAATAAATCGCTAGAACAGTGTCCGGCGATCGTTACGGGACTAAAAAATAGATGTCCGACAATTTGCTCAGAGTAGACCGCAACCAATGAAACCGTAGACGCAATACCCCGCAATTGATCCACCAAAACCGCTTCATTCTCTCGCCCAAATGCCTCCCGATTGACTTGATGAATCGCGTTCACATCTTCTGGTTTTTCTGCACGAATATCCATATCGCTCATCAGCTATATATTCTTTAGATCTTAGCCAGGTTTTTTAAAGAAACGTTGAGAAATTAGGTGAAAAGGGCATCAAAATCTGGCGATCGTCAACTTTGGCGGTTTCGTGCAGCATAATTTAAGCTCAGGATCTTTTCAAATCTTGCTGAGTTCTTTTATTGACTGCATTTCAACGCCATGACTCCCAGTTCTGATCATCCAGATTCTCATCTTTACGGGATGGCTCTCCGTCCGTCTCAAGTTCCCAGTTCCACGGCTCGTGTGGCGGTGATTGGGGCTGGCAACGTGGGTGCAACCTTGGCGCAACGGCTGGCTGAAAAAAATATTGCCGATGTGGTGCTGCTGGATGTGGTGGAAGGTCGTCCGCAGGGGGTGGCGCTGGATTTGATGGAAGCGCGGGGCGTGGAACATCACGATCGCCAGATTATGGGCACCAATAACTTTAAAGATACAGCCCATGCGGATGTAGTGGTGATTACTGCCGGATTGCCGCGTCGTCCTGGGATGAGCCGGGATGACCTGCTGCTGACCAACGGCAAAATCGTGTTGGATGTCACTCGTCAAGTCATCGAACACTCGCCGAATGCGATCGTGCTGGTCGTCACTAATCCGCTGGATGTGATGACTTACGTTGCCTGGAAAGCAAGCGGCTTGCCGACTCACAAAGTTATGGGCATGGCGGGAGTGCTGGATTCTTCCCGATTTCAGACGTTTATCGCGATGGAATTGGGCGTATCGATTAATGATATTAATGCGATGGTGTTGGGTAGTCATGGGGATTTGATGGTGCCATTGCCGCGCTATTCCACGGTGAATGGTATCCCGATTGATCGGTTTTTAGATGAAACCGCGATCGCTCGGATTGTTAACCGTACCCGCAATGGCGGTGCAGAAGTAGTCGAACTGCTGAAAACAGGCGGTGCCTACTATGCTCCTGCCTCAGCGGTTGCGGTGATGGTCGAGTCAATTATTTTCAACCAGCCGCGCATATTGCCCGTTGCCGCTTACCTGCAAGGACAATACGGACTAGAGGATATTTTCCTTGGGGTGCCCTGTCGCCTTGGCTTTCAGGGAATTGAGAGTGTGTTGGAACTAGAGTTGACCTCGCAGGAGCAGGCGGAGTTACAAACGTCAGCCGATGCCGTCCGGCAAAATTTGGATCGCCTTGTGGTGCTGTTGGCTGAATTAGGGTTGAGCTTGTAGGGATGGCGTTTTGAGTTTTGAGTTTTGAGTTTTGAGTTTTGAGTTTTGAGTTTTGAGTTTTGAGTTTTGAGTTTTGAGTTTTG
>NZ_JBFPDP010000044.1:0-46011 GCF_040830845.1 Sivoneniella epilithica UHCC 1019 | reverse complement strand
GCATGATTGGTTCAGAGGTAGCTGCCGCTCTATTCTCTCCCATCTATCCACCAAAATAAAGTTGACAGCCTACTAGGAGTTTCCTATGAATTGCCCTCATCAAGGCTGCATTGTGCCACCCTGCCAAATTGTGCCCCACCCCAATCGCAAGGATATTGAGTATTGTCGGGTCTGTGAAAAACATCGAAATATTAACGAGATTGGTAGTGATGTTCCGGGTGTGTTTTGGTCTATTGTGGCGATCGCAATCACACTAACTCTCTTTATCAATCTAACCAATGATTCACAAAGATCACGATCTGAAGAGAGTTATCCTCAGTCTAGGCGAAGTATTCAGATCGATGGATAACCTGGTTTACAGGGGCAAGATTGCTTAGAACTTTGCCCCCGTAAGATCTTCTAGTGGTTGGAATCGGCAAATATTGCATTTCTGCAAAATAGATAGAACTACTAGCCATTCACCACATCACCACCATTGGGATGCAGCATTTGCCCAGTCATATAGGATGAGTCGTTGGATGCGAGAAACACATAACAGGGTGCGACTTCTTCGGGCTGTCCGGCTCGTTGCATGGGCACTTGGGCACCAAATTTCTCCACTTTCTCTTCAGGAAAAGTAGACGGAATCAACGGAGTCCAGATAGGTCCAGGTGCCACACCATTGACTCGAATCCCTTTGTCAACCAGTGACGCAGAGAGCGATCGCGTAAATGCCACAATTGCCCCTTTGGTTGAGGAGTAATCTAGCAAGCTCGAATTCCCTTTGTAAGCAGTGACTGAAGCAGAATTAATAATTGTGCTGCCTACTTTTAGGTGCGGCAACGCAGCTTTTGACAGGTAGAACATACTAAAGATATTCGTCCGAAAAGTACGCTCTAACTGTTCGGCGGTGATTTCTTCAATACTTTGCTGAGGATGCTGTTCCGCCGCGTTATTGATCAAAATATCTAGCTGTCCAAATTTTTGAACGGTTTGCTCCACAATTTTTTGGCAAAATGGCTCACTGCCAATATCACCTGGAACTAGTAAGCACTCCTGCCCTTCTGCTTCTATATGTTGCTTGGTTTCTTCCGCATCAGAGTGTTCATTTAGGTAGGAGATGGCAACATTTGCGCCCTCTTTGGCGAACAAAACCGCGATCGCCCGACCAATGCCGCTATCACCTCCAGTGACCAACGCCACCTTACCTTTAAGCTTATTCGCTGCCTGGTAAGTAGACCCTAGTGATTGGGGTTTTGGGTTCATTTCAGACTCTAAACCGGGTTGTGATTCTTGCTGCTGAGGGGGTTGGAGTGTTTTGGATGGTGATTGAGTCATTTTTAACCTCCTTTATTTAAGTATTTAAAGTTGATAGTAGAGAGGGACGCTAAAAGTAACGTCCCCACCCTTTACACAATCTACGATTGTTAATTGCGTAGATAATTACATTTTGATTTGTAACTGCTTTTTAGCTTCCTTAAAACGCGAACCTAATTGTTCTTGCTCTTCCTTACTACAATTCTTGCCGATCGCAGCAAACATGGTGCTTTCTTCTTGGCGAGTATGATCGCGAACCATCTCTTTCGCTTGTTTGAGGCAAGCTTTAAATTCAGGTGCATTTGCATCCATCGCCTTCATCTTTTCAAGCAAAACTTTTAATTCTGCTTGCTCGTCATACAATTCTTGAGTGTCTTCGTTTCCGTAGAAAGGTCGCACAGTAGGATAGACAATTTGTTCTTCAGCTTCAGAGTGAACTGAGAGATCTTTATACAGTTGCCCAAAGTATTCTTGAATCTTTTGAGCATCATCTGTCTTCTCAATTTGCATGAACAATGTATCTACTTTACGATGATCCGCAAAGATGATTTCTTGAATGTTCATGTCGGAGCTATTGCTGTTTTGAGTCACTGCGCTGCCGACTACTCCAGAAAACGCCGAGATCGCGTCTTGTACCCTTGCCCAGACGCTTTGGTCAGGTTCATGTCCCGTTAATTCGCGGGTTCCTAATACTTCTAAAACGCCTTTGAGTTGCTCTTGGTGGGCACGGCTTTCAAAGTTAAAAGTATTCAGTGGTGTGATAGCAACTTCCACATCAGCACCCACAACTTGAGCCGCTTTATGAACAACTACACCCGCCATAAATTGAGCATGTTTCAGTAGTTCATGTTGCACTACTTTTTCGTAAAAACTTAGTTTTGAACCCTTCATCAATTCCTGAGTTTTTTGAACGAGTTCTTGGGTTTTTTCAGTGGGCTGTTCTTGAATTCCATATTGAGTAATGACTGTTTCTATAACACCTATATTTTTCTTGTCATCTGCTAACATGCGTTGAAAACGATCGTGGATTTCTGAATCATCACAAACTCTGAGAAACTCGTTTTCGTTTTCAATGATCAGATTTTGGACTGCACAAATATCTGCTAGCTTTTCAGCGATCGCAGTTCGTTTGGTGTCATTTAAAGTTAAAACCATTTCAGTGTTCTCCTGAGGGTGAGGATTCTATATCAACGTCAACACTCACAGTGTGCATCGCCCAAAAAAATGCTCCATCTGTCGTGCGATGGAGCATTTAAAATTAAAAGATAGATCGCTGATAGCAATTTTCAAATCAGTACAGTCCATCAGAATGGAGGATGCTAAATTTCAGGATTCACCCTGAGCTTTGATGGGCAGCGATCGCTCTCTTCGAGCAATACGATAAAGCTTTTTAATGAAACTGATCCGTGAAAATATGATTCAATACAGGCTGTAGACTTATTGCGATCGCTTAAGAAGAGGCAAAAAGGCAACTGTCCAGTTAGATTGTTTCTACTTAATCAATCGCTATGAAAGAGGATAAACAATGCCGCTAGAACGACGACTGTCTCGCGATATGTTTGCATCTGGGGAATTAGTAGCATTGCGACAACCTTGTTTTACAATGGGACGCTTTTTCGAGCCGGGAAAGTATTTGGTCGGTGAATTGCCCGATGCAGCGTTTGAAATGGGCTTGGTGGATAAGTTGCCGCCAGTGCGGGGCACCAGTGCAGATGTTGTTCCAGATACTTTAGAGGCTGACCAATAACCAACAGTGAGCGATTCTTATAGTTGGATAGATGAGGCTTTAGACGCAATTCATCGAGCGAATTGGTATCGATCGCCCAAACTGCTGACGGGTCGCGCCGGGGCAATCATGCAGCTAAACGGGCAATTAGTCATCAACTTTGCCAGCAACGATTATTTAGGGTTGGCAGGAGATGAGCGATTGATCCAAGCGGCGATTGCGGCGACGAAAGAATATGGCACAGGTAGTACTGGGTCGCGGCTGATCACTGGACATCGCCAACTGCATCGAGACTTAGAACAGGCGATCGCTCATCTAAAACAAACTGAAGACGCGATCGTTTTTAGCTCTGGCTATTTGGCAAATTTGGGCACCATTGCTGCGCTAGTTGGCAAACGCGATCTGGTTCTATCCGATCAATACAATCACTCTAGCTTGCGGAATGGTGCCATCCTCAGTGGGGCAACCCTGCGCGATTATGCCCATTGCAACGTGGAAAATGTGCGAGAAATTTTGCAGCACCAGCGCGATCGCCATCGTCGCTGCCTGATTTTGACCGATAGCATCTTCAGCATGGATGGCGATCTCTGCCCCTTGCCTCAACTGCTTGACCTCGCTAATGAATTTGACAGTATGTTGCTCGTCGATGAAGCCCATGCAACAGGTGTTTTGGGTGCCACCGGCTCCGGCAGCGTTGAACATTTTGGCTGTACCGCGCGACCTATCATTCAAATAGGCACCCTCAGCAAAGCCCTTGGGAGTCTCGGCGGCTATGTTGCAGGTTCCGCACCTCTAATTGATTTTCTGCGAAACCGTGCCACTAGCTGGATTTATACAACCGGGCTTTCTCCCGCTGATACGGCGGCTGCCCTAGCAGCAATTCGCCTAATCGTCCAAGACCGCGATTCCCCCAAAGATGGTTTAACCAATCGCCGCGAAACTCTTTGGCAAAATGTGAACTGGTTCAAACAAAACTTCAGTGACCCTCTAAGCGCCCAGTTACCCTCCCATTCCCCCATTATTTGCCTGCAAGTTGATCGCCCTTTCACCGTCCTGCAAATGGGCAACACGCTTTTGCAACAGGGTTTGTTTGTACCTGCCATTCGTCCGCCAACTGTGCCCACCAGCCGCCTCCGCATTACCATCATGGCAACTCACCAGCCCACCCAACTTGAACAATTAGTTGAGTCATTGCATAAGCTTTTTTCTAGCCAATGATGTCACTTTTGATCCACTACCACCCATGAATGAGGAAAGCTCTGCTGTTTCTCTGTAAACTTATCCACGGGTTCTTGATTTCAACGTGTTATACTCACAGCACGAGGGCATGTAGCTCAGTGGATAGAGCATCAGGTTCCGGTCCTGAGGGTCGGGGGTTCGAGTCCCTCCATGCTCGTTGAGATTTTGGCGGAGCGTAGATCAAAAAGTTAATCTACGCTCCGTATTTTTTGGGCTACTAATTCTTACTAATTTGCCCTAAAGGTATTGAGGTGCCAGTTGAGCGATGCTGGGTCGTGAGCATTGCCTTAAGAGTGGGAGCATTGACAATGTAAGCAGTAAACGTTGCTGATGCCGTGCTTTTCACAAACGGAAACGGATTTTGTTTCGCAATTCCTAAAAATACATCAATGTGATTTCCTTGAATTGCACCCCCTACATCACCGGCATAGAAGTAGCCATCATGCACGGCTCGATCGCCCGATGGCAAAGTGACAGTGACTCCTCGTGCTTCTGGAATATATACAACAGCGCCAATGGGAATTAGGGTTCGATCTACCGCGATCGTCCGATAGGGCACCAGATTACCGCCCACTCCCTCCCCATATAGGGTATTGGAACGTCGGAAGCGCACCCGGTTTGTAGCACTGATGTTCTTCAAAGTGGGGTAGTAAGTAGCGCAATTCACTTGGTCCGCATTGCCCCGTCCGGCATAGTTATAAACACCCAAAAGACTTTGATTGCTGCTCACCTGCACACTCCCTTCTAGTGCAGCCGCGCACCAGTCTCGTTCCGACAATAAAACTCCCAAGCTATTTCCTGTTGGATCAAGTAGTGGATAGCCGCTACTCTGATTTTCTGCTTGGTGAGTTGTGTAATAGGTTGCCCACATAGACAAGTTCTGTATGGCAGAAGCTGAGTTGGGTTCTGGAAAATTGAATGCGCTTTGATTCGTGCCTGTTGCCAGAAGGGGCGTATTGAGGGAAGTACTAGCAATCAATGGATTAGGCAAGATCAGGCTAGTTGCTGTCGTTTGAGTAGAAATAATCTGTGCTGACAAATTTTGGAGATTGAGTTGTTGTTTTAGAGCTTCGGCAGGAACGCGATCGCGAAATAAACCCACCTGCATCATCGTCTGACCGTTTAAAGAAGTCCGAAAAGCGCTTGGAATAAGCTGCTTTACTTGCGCTTGCTGTTCTAGAGTGGCAGCATCCACAACCACTCGATAGCTTAAATTTCCAACACTTGAACCATTCATCGGCACAAAGGACTGAGGTGGAAATCCGGTAGAAGGCGCAGGAGGAACTGGATTGAAAGGCGGACTAGCAGGATTTTCAGGGGCAACAGTGGGTACAACAAAATTTTGCGCTGGCGGCGGAGCCACTGCACCAGAAGGAGTCGAACTCGGTTGAACTACCGGATTTGTAGGAAGAGTAGGCGGCGCAACTGGAAGCGGCGATGGAGAATTAGAAAATACAGGCTCCGCTGGTGGCATAGGCGATGAAGGATTAGTGGGCGCAGGCTGTACTGGTTGAATAGGCGGCGCTAAGATCGGATAGCTGAGCGGCTGCGGACTTGGCTGCGGGCTAGGAGATGCAGACTCTACCTTGGGGGGTTGGGCTGGCATCACTACCGGAGCAGGAATTGGAGCTAGACCGGATGGCAGTGGGGATGGTTGCTGAAGCGGCGTAGCTTTTTTGGCAACTTCAGCTAAAGATTGATCATGAATTAAGTAGAGGTGCCCTACATTTTTACCCTGAAACGATCGCCGTGCTAGCCGCCAACCGGGATCAAGATTAATTTTGGCAAACCCTTCAGTGACCCCATTCGTTCTGCCAATCTCAAAAAACTGAATTTCTTTGTCTACTAGCGAAAATGCAATTAAAACGAGGTCATTGCTTTTCCGCACAATTCGTAGATTGTAGCGACCTGCCAAGTCCTGTCCTGCCACCCTCACAGAGTAGCTGTTGCTATCGGTGCCCCGTCCACAAATGCCTGTAAAGTCAAACTCTAGTAACAGCGGGTCAACCAAAGTTGGGTTATTTCCAGCTTCTTGCCAGCACAGGCGGCGATCGTTCAGTTGCTCCAGTATCAGTAGCCGATGATTGCCACCTGTTGTTCCGAGAGGCGCAGCAATCACAATCAGCCGATTCTGGTCACTGATTTCGGTGTGGTCAAATTGCGCCGCTAACACAGAACCTGGATGTCCGGTGCTTGTAATTCCAATTGCTGCTGCAAGCAGCGCCCCCTGCCAGCTAAATATCCGTTTCATCATGTTTCAGCGTCCAATTTTCCTAGCAATGATAGTCTGAACCTGTGAATTTTATTCGCGTGGTTCTGCTGACGTTCAGGAAAAAGAAAAGTTGCTCAACTATTTTAGTCGGCTAAGGAAGCTTAATACTTGAAGCCTAATACCTAAAGTTGGGATTTAGCGCTAAGGCGATCGCGGTCAATGCCCCCAACACTACAACTTCACCTTGCTGCACTGCCTCAATCACTTCAATAGGAGACATCAACACGATTTCCATTTCTTCTAAATCGCCTGAACTAGGTTCAGCAATTTGGTGAGCGTTTTTAGCCACAAAAACATAGCCTTGGCTGCATCGATAATTTGCGCTGGTAACAAATGGACACAGTAACTGCCAATCCTCGGCTTCATAGCCAGTTTCTTCTAATAATTCTCGTTGAGCCGCTGCCAAAGGGGGTTCCCCTGCTGCCAACCCACCCCCTGGCAACGTTAGGCTAACGCGACCTGCCCCATGTTTATATTGCCGTAACAGGATCACTTCATCGGTAGGAAGCTGAACAAAAACAACTACATAGTCCTGTAGTTGAATGTGATAGTAGTCTGAAACAACCTGACCATCCGGCAGTTGAACTTCTTCCACCGAAAGCGTCAGCCAGGGCAAAGCCTCAAATATTATTTTTGTGCTAAGGGTTTTCCAGGGTTCAAGAGATCGCGGCTGCATAGGCTAAATAGATTTCAATCTCGCAGAGCATTTTAGTCTAGTTTTCAGGTAGATTAGCCATCCTCTATCATTCTGCTTTAATTGAACCCTAATAGTAGTAAGGTTCAGAGTGCCTCTAGATGAAGATAATTAACGCAAGATACCTACCGAGATCGCCTTATTCATCGATCGCAACACCTACCAATGCCTTTTGCGGGTTTACAGGTGATGGAGTCACTTTTGTAGTCAGCGGTGGATCGGTAAAATTGTCTATTGCTGTCTCGATCTCAATGGCTTCTAAAGAAGATTTTGCAATTTCTAACGCCTCCGTTTCATCAGGCTGAGGAGATTTATGCAGACGAATGCCCAAAAATACGTCATAGACAAACCCAAACAAATCTTTAGTCGTTTGTAAGATGCCCAAGGATTGATGAGCGCCTTTTTCATCAAGCAACGGCTTAGATTGATAGTAGGCGCGTTCGTAGTAATACCAGGGAATTGATGGCCATAGATGGTGGATCAGGTGATAGTTTTGACCCATGATCAGCCAGTTCATAACCGGACTAGGATATACCCGCGCGTTTTTCCAGCGATTGCGCTCTTGAAAGGGGCGATGGGGCAAATAGTCGAAAAACAACCCTAGGGCTAAGCCAACGATCGCCAAGGGGACGAACCAAAAGTTAAAAATGTAGCCAATAAAGTCATAGCGGCAGCCTAAGTAAATGATTGCAGCAACGACGAGACGGGCAATCAACCATTCTAAAAGCTCATATTTGCGCCACAGCCGTCGTCTAAAAAAATAAATCTCGTGATACATGAAGCGGGCGTTGATTAGCCACAGGGGACCAAACGTAGATACTACATGATCGGGATCATTTTCTGGATCGTTCACATTAGCGTGATGCTGCATATGCACCCGCGTAAACACGGGGAAGGAAAACCCTAGCATCAACGCGCTGCCATGTCCCAAAATGGCATTCACAACCCGGTTACGATGAGCAACGTTGTGACAAGCATCATGAATTACCGTCCCCACCATGTGTAGGGCGATGACATTCATGACAAAACAACACCAGTCTGCCCAATGCCAACGAAAGAAACCCACCGTAGAAATTACCGCGATCGCGATCGCCACAAGGAACATGAGCAATGTGGGATTAAAATCGCCCGGTGCACCCATTAACTCCCTTGGTGCGGTCAGGGGCTTAATTGCCTCCGACATCTATCTCTTACTCCTTTTAGCCACATGGCGTAGTATACGCTACCTAACCACACAAAATAAAGTTTTGTAAAATCTGCTCATAAAGAAGAGTTAGGATTGTTGAATAAAAATTCCTCCTTTTGTAAATTGAACTGTCCAATGTTACTTGAGCCTGGGAACTTTTAATCGCTTGTGTCGTCTGCTTTTGTATTGTCTTGTTAGATTTGCCGGATCGCAACTTTCTCGACCCATAAGCGTTCATATTTAGGGAACCCTACAATGCTGACTCAAACTTGCAAAACCGTCGCCGCAGTTTTAGGAATAATGGTGCTAGTGGGCGGTGAGGCTGCAACCGCGATCGCGCTTCCTATCACTATTAGTCAACTCCCCACAAGTCCCTCAGACGATGTCATTGTTGAGACTGAGAATTCACGCGGCGTTCCTTCTACTGGAAATCCTACTAGTCCGATTGGAACACCGGGTAGCAACCCAAGCAGTGCCCTGAGTGGAACTCGCTTTAGCTGTCAGATTGTCAATGGGCAATATACCGTAATGTACCAGCCTCAAAGCCAACCTGGACAGTCCTATCCTTGGGCAGTGCCTAGCACCATGGGCGGCGGCTGGAATCCAACGAAGCGCTGTAGTGAGATTAGCCGTCGATTGGAGCAATATCGCCCGGATGGGTTGATAGACATGCAAACGGCTGTGGAAAATGGCTACAACACGGTTTGTGTGACAACTCAACGAGTTCCAGGTTGCCGAATTGTACTAACGATTCCCCCTGGACAGGATGCCACTGCAACCCGCGATCGCGTGTTTCAAAACCTGACCGTTGCCGATAGTGGTCAGCAAACCCAAGGCGTAAATACTTTTGTGAATGGCGGATCAGGTGGATCGGGTGGCTGGATTGGCGAAGCAGCCCGAATGCTCAACATTAATATTCCAGGGTTAGGCACTTCTCAAGCCGTAACTTCTAATGCGATTAATCTGCGCCCCTTCCTCGATCGCGCCGATGGTGGCACAGGCACTTCCTTAAGAAAATCTGCGGCAACTAGCCCCGGACGGCGCTTGAACCCTAATCGCTTTCGGTAGCCATTCGCCATAGTGCATTTCTGCGCGATCGCTAGTTTTACTCGACATTCAATTCTCTATCCACGACTTCCAACACCGCTTTTGGACTCAACTGATCCTTAAACCAGACTAATCGAGCCGGGGTTTGGCTAAAGTTAACCCCGGCTTTTTCCAAATTGAGCCGCTCCGAAATTGCCAGCACCAAATCATCTCGCCCCGACTGCTGCACTTGATAGAACTTTTTTTGCAAGTATTCGGGTCGCCAATAGCCAACGATTTCTAGCAGGAAGGTGCGCCCATCGGGATGAACCAACCGAAAATCGGGAATCATGACGCTGCCGGGAATGGGAATTAGATCCACTTCTCGCTCTAGCTGCCAATCGGTTTTCGTTTTCGCCCAGCGATCAACAAATCCCGCCTCCAGCATACTGTCGTAGGGTTTGCCGGGGGGATAGTGGGTGACCAAGCCACAGGTTGCATCCAGGCTGAAGCGTCCTTGGCGGGTTTTGCCAGAGTAGGAATCTTTTTGTTGTAATGTGGCGGTCAGGTTCCACTTGGTCACATGCAGCAAAGCGGGAAGCATCATTGCCAGTTTCAAACCGTAGCGGGTACTGGGCTTAAATAAGCTGGTGGGACCATCAATGGTGAGGGTAAAGCCGTGGTCTGCGTCGCCCTCAATGTAGGTCATCAGTCCAAATAATTTTAGGTAGCGAAACAGCAATTTATATTCACCCGGATCATTGCGATGGGCGTTGAGGGTGATGTGGCTGGCGCGGTAAAAAATGCCCTGTACTTGGGAGAGGTTGTAGCGATGGAGCAAGGCTTCTGGGGTTGGGGGTTCAAAGCTAGTCAGAATTTGATTGTCCGATAAATCGGCGTATAGTCCATCTTGAATGTGTTGGGTCAACACTTCGCGACCCAGTTCTTGAGTAAGGGCATCGGCAAGGTGCTGAAGGGTAGCGGTGGTGGCGATCGCACTGCACGAAGCCTGAGCCGCGATCGCAAACACCCGCTGTCGTAACGTGGCTGGATCAAGCGGACTGACGGTTTCAAAGGTGCTGAAGGCATCGGCACTCAAGAGATGTGCCAAGCCGCGCTTAATCCGATAGTCGGTATCTTCGCCTTCGAGTTCTAGCAGTTGACGGTTCAGTTCGCCCCTCGTGCCGCCTTTTGCCTCCCCAAACTGGTCGATCAAATCCGCTGCGATCGCCAAATTTGCTGAATTGATTGCCAACCGTTTTGGCACCACAGTTTCGCCACTATAGCGATGCATTAATAAATCACTCGGCAACATAGCACGTCATTCCAATCACTCAAAATCGTCCCTAACCCAATTATGGTAGTTTCTACTAAAATTGACTATAATGGCTGATAATCAACCTCTTCAGTGTACTGGAGTTGCCGTATGACTCATGCTCAATTGCCCATTCCAACCCACTTTGACCCTCAGACTGTGAAAGATGTTTGGCGGGTTCCCTATGGCGATCGCGCGGCTCAGGCAGCACGGTGGACACGGCAACATAGTCTTCAACCTGCGGCAGAGGACACCACACGGATTTGTCTGCTGGCGATCGATGTGCAAAACACTTTTTGCATACCCGATTTTGAGCTATTTGTGGGCGGACAGTCGGGCATGGGCGCAGTAGATGACAGCAGGCGGCTGTGTGAGTTTATCTACCGGAACTTGGGCGTGATTACCCAAATAACCCCGACGATGGATACCCATACGGCAATGCAAATTTTTCATCCGATTTTTTGGATAAATGCAGCGGGGGAACATCCAACTCCAGCGGCAACGATGATTACTTTTGAGGAGGTGCAACAGGGCGTTTGGCGAGTCAATCCCGCGATCGCTCCCAGTCTATCCAATGGCAACCTGGAAGCGTTACAGCGACATGCTCTGCACTATACCAAAAAGCTAACTGACGCAGGCAAATATCCCCTGGCGGTGTGGCCCTATCATTCCATGTTGGGCGGCATTGGACACGCGATCGTCTCAGCCGTGGAGGAAGCAATGTTTTTTCACGCGATCGCCCGCAGCAGCCAAACCCAGTTTGAACTGAAGGGCAGCCATCCTTTGACCGAAAACTATTCTGTCTTGCGTCCAGAAGTGATGGAGAACGTGGAGGGCGGTGTTCTAGCACAAAAAAACACATCGCTGATTCAAACCCTCTTAGAGTTTGACGCGGTGATTGTGGCAGGTCAGGCAAAAAGTCACTGCGTTGCCTGGACGATCGCCGATTTGCTGACAGAAATTCAAGTGTTTGATCCAGCTTTGGCAAGCAAAGTGTATTTGCTGGAAGATTGCACCTCACCCGTGGTGGTTCCCGGCGTGATTGATTTTACCGAACAAGCCGATGCTGCCTATGAACGTTTTGCAGCGGCGGGAATGCACCTAGTTCAATCTACCAGCGCGATCGCCGATTGGGATGGCATGACCCTTTAGCTAGCCACCAATAGGCTGGAGTCGTTTTCGAGCCGCTTTTAGTAGAGTTTGAGCCGGTGGGTAAACAGTCGTGCCCTGTTTTACTTTGTTCAAAATATTCTCAATGTTGCGAAGTTGGCTAATTTGCTCGGGTGTCGCTGTTTTTGCTCCTTGCTCAACGGAGCCAAGCAACACTATTTGCAACTGCTGAGCTTGCTCAAATGCCTGGACTGATTGCTGCTCTTGTTGCAAACGGATTCGGACAGAACCGATTTTTCGTTGGTATTGACTCCGTAGATTTTGGGCTTGGCGATAATCAGGGTCTTCGGACTTAATGGTTTCTAGAGGTGCGATCGCCTCATTCCACAACTTCTCCGCTTCTTGCCAGACTTCTACGCCTTGTGCTTTATCTGCTGAAAATTGTTGAGCCGCCTCTGCTGAAGATTTTGCCGCCTGGATTAAGTTGCCCGATCGCGCATTGTCTACACTAAAACCAACGACTTGTTGAAAATCACGTTCGTAAGCCTTGAGTTTCGTTTGGGCAGTGCGTCCTGCTAAGGTTTCACTCGGCACTTCTTGCAATTGATCCATTGCTTGTTGCCATTGGGCGATCGCGTTTTCTTTTCTATCTGGATTGGGCGCCGCTTGATACGATCGCTTCGCACCATTAACTCCTACATCAGCCTTTTGTAACTGGGTTTGAGCATTTTTTTCCTGAAATAAACGAGCATCCATGCGGGCAACGTCTTTGCGCGCCCGCTGAAACTCATCCAGGGTAAAGCGCCAACTACAGCCAAACCATCCGCAATAAGCGCTGGGATAATACCCTAAAAACCAAACGGGTAAAGCGTCTAGGTGCTTCTGAGCGGTTTTCACCTTGGTTGCGCCCAAGTCAAAATCGGCTGAACTCGTCGCATTATTGACTAACTGATCGGCTTGTTCCGTGGTGGCGATCGCCTGTCGATAATTGTGATCCATACTCATGAAACTGGGCAACAGCACCATCGGCATCATCCGCGCCACGGGATAGCGAATCATCGGGTAGGGCAAATTCAAAAACCAGATGCCGCCTGCAATGCCGCCTACGGCGATCGCGCCCAGTACCATCACAGTGGGCAGGGGGGAAACCGGACGATTTGCCTTTGCTGCTTGCCGTAAAACTTTAGGATTGAAGGTGGGGAACAGGTCATCTAGGGTGCCGCGCAACTCATCTTCAGTCATCGGAGTTCCGGTTTGCAGCCGCAGCTTTTCTAACCGTTTCAGCACAATCTGCTGCTGCACATGCGATGCCACGTCGTTTGTGCTAACTCGTTGCAGTTCAGCAGTGAGGATTTCAAAGGCTTTTTTGTTGAGGCGAACCATAGATTTAAGAAAAAACTGAGTTTACAGGTAGATTCAATTCAGCAACACTTTATTCCCGACTTAGAGTCAGTGTGCCCATCTGCACTGTAAAAACTCGAAACGGTATAACCTTATTGCAGTGGACGAACAGAGTCTTTGCACTACATTTGAGCCAGTTTGTCGCCGCTGGACGGGAACAATGTTTACAGGTTATGGCGGTAGCTGAAAAGTAACTTGTGGGTATCAAACATTTTGAGAATATTGATCAGCTAATCAAACAAAGCGTGTAGAAGGTGTATGGTGCTAGTCTGAAAGCTAGCACAGTTTTCTCAAAAAAATTTCTATGTCGTCCGCGATTGATACCGTCATCAAAATGATGGAGTTTCTCCTTCGTGCTAAACCTTTTCCCCATGAAACAATCACTAAGACGGTAAGAATTTAGCCAGTGGTTGGCTTAGAAAAGGCTGCAATCTGGCGACTGTGGGTAAAGACTCTAGACCTGCCTGTACCAATTCGGGCACTTTAGCGAAATTGCTAACTAATAGGTCTGCGAAGTTGAATCGGCGATCGCCCGTCCCATAGGTTACAGTCAGGAACTCTAACAGTTCAATCTCATAATCTGTAAAGTCGAGAACATCGGCTATGCAGGCAAGTTTAAACAGTTGTTCTGGTTGTTTAAAGTAATCTGGACAACTGTCCTGAAGCGGATCGCGCAAGTAAATTGCATCTGCCCACAACACCTGCCCTGGATGGCGAGTGGAAAACAGGCTAGAGCGAAAACGCCGTGCCATTGGTTCCAATTCAAACAGCACAAATCCCTTTTTTCTCAGGTAACTATCCACATCGGCAAACAAAGGTTGGTTCAGGTATAGCTCAGAAAATTCCACCTCAATTTGAATCGCAAACACGCTGCGATCGAGTAAATTAGCAGCGCCTTCCAACACTTGTAAATCGGCTCCCTGCACATCAATTTGCAAAAAATCGATTTCTGCAATGTTTTCTTCCTGGCAAATCGCATCTAATGTAGTCGTTTCTATTTCAATGGAAAAGTTTGATCCTGCCATTTCTGGTAAGTCAAGAAAGCGATTCAGAAAGGGATCATTCGGTGGATAAAGAGAGCTACAAATTGGGCTATTGGTGACATATAAAGTTGCCTCGCCGATTTTATTTGCCAGAGCATATGGGAAATGCTTTTCTTTCCAGTTCACCTGTCTCGCTTCAATGTCAGCATTGGCAAACTCGCAAGCATCGGCATCCGCATCGAAGCCATAAATCGTCAGATTTGGGGCAAACAATTCCCAATCTTGACTGCCATAATCATGAGCATCGGTCAGCTTGCGGGAGCCAACACTACAAATAGTCATAGACATGGATTTGAGATAGTCTTTTTCTTTCAATTCAGGCAACAAAAAAGTCATGTAATTTTTCCGATAAAGAGGAAAGAGAGCGAGACAATTTCTTAAGCGGGAATCGCAATAATGTTGAGATTGCCCTGAAGTTCTGATAGGGAATCTAGAGGGATTAGCTGCTTGACAAAGGGCTGATAGCGAAACAATTGGTAGCCATTTTCGATGAGAAATTCTGCAACAGGAAGGTTGCTTCCCTGACTACCCGCAATATTTTCATACAGGATAATGGGTGCATAGGTTTTTAGCAGGCGATCGCTGCCTTTCAACACTTGTAATTCGTGTCCTTCTGCATCAATTTTGAGCAAATCAACCCGCTGCAAGCCTTCCCGCTCCATCAGCGTATCCAACGTGAAACAAGGAACGGCTTCGGTCGCAATCTCAGACGCATCTGCTTCAGTCATCACTTGGTTCATTTCGCTAGCACTGTGGAGCGCAAGATGGGCAGTTCCATCGCGATCGCTGGCAGCACCCCGGCAAACCGTCACCCAATCTAATTGATTCACTCGGCGAGTTTCTGCCAAACAATCCACACAGCCCGAAAAAGGTTCCACTGCCAGCACTCGCCCCGTCGCGCTAACTCGCTGTGCCGCACTAAAAGTGTACACGCCTACATTCGCTCCCACATCAATTACCGTCATTCCCGGCTGAGCCTGATCGCGCCAAAACTCCATCTCTGCCTCAAACCAATCGCCTTCTGCCAACAGCACCCCCGTAACCACGCTGCGAAAACTCGGCTCCACCGCCAGCGCCAGAGTTTGCTCAAACGGAACATAGGTGAAATGACTAGAACTGGATAAAGTGATCCATTGCCACTCTGGTTTAGCGTCTGATAATTCGACAATTTGCGCTGCCTCTTTCCAGTAACTGGCTTGTTCTGGCTGCTCCAAATCTCGATATGCCAGATAAAGCGCTTGCAAAAATAGGGGATTGTTAGGCTGCTGCTGCTGGGCACGATGTAAAAATAGCGTTCCTTCCCAGCGACTATTCATCAGGCTAGAAATGCCGAGTTTGTGCTGTAGGAATGCTGACTGTGGAAATAGGGCGATCGCCAATTGCAAGAAGCGCAGCCCAACCGCGTTATAGAACACAAACTGCACCTGCTGCAAAATCTCTGCCAGCAGCAACAAACTTTGATCATCGCTATGACTGGGGTTTAACAGATCACTGAGCAACTCATGGTGCGCTTTGGGTTGAGAATACCATTGCAGGGGCAAGTAGACTAAACCCGAAGGACTAGGGTCATGGGTATGAAAAGATTGCAGCCCATTCATAAAGCTAGAAAACGATCGCTGAATCGCTTCGTCGCCTACTCCCAAAAGGCTTTGTATAATTGCCAAATGAGCCGCACACAGCGGATGACTGGCGGCACCCTCACTCAAAGCCGCGATCGCCATTTCTAGATACATGTCACGGGTGACGCGATCTAGACTATTTTCAGCCTCGATCAACGCCACCACTGCATAATTATTCAGGTCTAGCGCAGACTGAGGCTCTTCCCAGTCGGTTGCCTCCAGCATTTTGTCAACGTGAGCCGTTGTTGCCTGAGTTTGCTCAAGACTGCCACGTTGCAGATATTGCCAATAGGAAGTGGTGTAGGATGAGGATTCCATTCAAAGACCCTATGGATGCCGAACCCTATGAGTTTGCCCAAAGAACGATACGTTTAACCCGTACGCTCACGTTTCATCACATTCCGCTAAATTTCGCTCCATTTTTGCCGAATGTGACATTATTAAAGCCGAATATCGTTCTGTGAACGAAGCATTGATTGCATTTTAATGGTTGACCGTTTCACTGTGGCTATTCCGACCGAATTATTATGGGCACTGATTGGCTTACTTCTGACGATCGCGGGTACTTTTCTGCCAGCATCGCTAGCAGTCCCTAGTCGCGATTGGGGACACCAAGCTATTCAAATGCACGCCTTAGGCATTACTTACCAGTTTGGGGCGGGGTTACTGGTGGGCTGTGTCGCGGGCAAAAATCCGGCAACCTTGTCTCAAGTCGCCTACGTGTTGCTAGGGCTAACGCCGTGGTTTCCCATTTTTTCAAAGGGCGGCGGATTGGGATATTTGGCAGAACCCAGCTTTGGCTATATTTTGGGATTTATTCCAGGTGCCTGGATCTGTGGCTATCTGGCATTTAAAGCGGTTCCTAAATTAGAAATACTCTTAGTTAGCTGTCTGGCAGGATTGCTCACTATTCACCTCACTGGATTACTCTATTTAGGAGGATTGAGGCTCTTGGGAGTGGTCAACTTAGCAAATTTTCTTCAGTTGTTGCTAAAATTTTCGGTGGAGGCGTTGCCGGGTCAGTTTGCTGTTGTTTGTGCAGTGACGATTTTGGCGTATGGATTGCGCCGCTTGCTGTTTTATTAAGCCCTTTGTCGGTGGGAAAGGGAACCTAAAAAGCTTTAGTTGCTCTTCACCTTAAAACTTGCTTATTATGCGATCGCCCTTTTTTGATCTTTTTTGAATAGCTAATGTTTTCTAAAAATCGCTTCTTTTGGTTGGCGGCTGTAGCGGGTTTAGTGCTTGATCGCTTGAGCAAGTTTTGGGTTGTCTATACCTTTCCCCTCACCGATCCGCCGCAAACCTTAGCGCTGATTCCCAACGTGCTTCACTTTACTTACGTGGTGAATACTGGGGCTGCCTTCAGCTTTTTCAATCAAGGAGTAAGTTGGCTGCGCTGGCTGTCTTTGGGCGTGAGCGTCGGGCTGCTACTTTTCGCGTGGTTTGGACCTACTCTCAGTAAGTGGGAACAACTGGGCTATGGGTTTATCTTGTCTGGAGCGCTGGGCAATGGCATCGATCGCTTTATTCTAGGTCAGGTCGTTGATTTTATTGACTTTCGCCTGATCCGCTTTCCCGTATTTAATCTAGCAGACACTTTTATTAATGTTGGAATTGCGTGTTTGTTAATCAGCACTTTTGTCCAATCCTCCCATTCCGCCGCCAAAAAGGATAAATCTTCTTAATGGAACCCTTCAAACAACCAGTCGTTGGCATCATTATGGGCAGCGATTCAGATTTGCCGACGATGCAAGCCGCGATCGCAGTGTGTATAGAGTTTGGCGTGTCCTACGAAGTTGCGATCGTGTCTGCCCATCGCACCCCAGAACGCATGGTGAACTATGCCAAAACTGCCCATCAGCGCGGCTTAAAGATCATCATTGCGGGGGCAGGAGGAGCCGCTCACTTACCGGGAATGGTTGCCGCTCTCACCCCTCTGCCTGTGATTGGGGTGCCTGTTGCCAGTCGCCACTTGCAAGGCATCGATTCCCTTTACTCGATTGTGCAAATGCCGGCGGGAATTCCCGTTGCCACCGTGGCGATCGGCAATGCTAAAAACGCCGGGTTACTCGCAGTGCAAATACTGGCAAGTCATGACGCTGATTTGTTGAAGAAAGTCCAGCAGTACCGTCAAAGCTTGGAGCAAATGGTAATGGACAAGCAGGCAAAACTGGAGCAGGTGGGATACGAGAAGTATTTAGAGGAAATGTAGAGCAGGTTTCAGGTTTTAGGTATCGGCGAGTAGAGAATAGAAGAAACCCAGCACTCCGAACTTAAAACTTAAAACTCAAAACTTAAAACTCAAAACTTAAAACTTAAAACTCAAAACTTAAAACTTAAAACTCAAAACTCAAAACTCAAAACTCCCCTCCGCCTTTACCCTTGGCTAGATTCTAACCGTTTGACTAATATGGCTCGGTTTTGTTGGGCTTTGGTGTCATTGGGATTAATTTCGAGTACTTTGTCAAAGCAGGCGATCGCGTCGCGCAACTTGCCTAGGCTGACCATTACACCGCCTCGATTGTTCCAAGCTCGGTGGTCGTCAGGGCGCAGTTCCAATGCCTTATCGTAGCTGGCAATGGAGTCTTCTAAGCGGTTTAGATTTTTTAGCGCCACGCCTCGGTTAAACCAAGCTTCATAGGAATCAGAGTTGAGTACTAAAACATGGTCGTAGCTGGCGATCGCTGCCTCAAAATCGCCTAACTTCATCTGAGAACCGCCTTGACCATACCAAGCTTCCCAATGGGTGGGTTGAAAGGAGATCACTTTTTGATAGCCATTGAGGGCAGCTTGAAAATGCCCTACCTGCTTCCGTCCATTTGCCCAACGAAACCACAGGTCGCCATCATCCTCTCGTTGCTCTAAAGCTTTGCTATAGCTAGCAAGGGCTGCCTCCCAGTCTCCCAACTCTTTTAGGGCATCTCCCCGAGAAACGAGCGCCTCATAATAGCTAGGCTGCAATTTTAAGGCAGTATTAAAATGCTGAATCGCCCCTTCATATCGATGAGTGGCATAGAGACAATACCCTTGGCAAAACCAGATGTCTTCGGAATCTGGCTGGCGTTCTAAGGCGGTACGGAAATACCCGATCGCCGCTTCATACTGCTGGGTGGCATAGAGAGCTAACCCTAAACTATGGTGGGCAGTCTCTAGATCCGGCTGCAACACTAATGCGGCTTGATAACCCTGAATAGCTGTGTCGTATTGCTCTAGAGAAAACGCTGCCCAGCCCAAGTGGGAGTGCAGGACTGCATCCGTCGGATTTAGCTGAATGGCTTGATCGAAGTAGGCGATCGCATCTGCATAATTTCCCTGTTGGGTTAACTCCAACCCCTGTTGAAAAGCATTCTCAGCACCAGCCACATCGAGTTGAATTGTCTGACTCATGGGACGACCTCTATGCTTCTATAATCTCTGTCTGTTGCACACAGAATACCCAGATTTTCAGACCATATGACACTAACTGACAAAATACTCCGTAGAGCTACTGGAATAGCAAACTTTTCAATTCGCTTTCTATGAAGCTATATCCAGTAAAAGGCTTTTCATAGAGTCCAAATAGTGAGTCATGCTATCTTTTTCAGACCTAAGTGTTTGGTCTAAAAATGTAAAGTAACGATGAAGACATTATTTGCTTAATATTTTCATGTAAGTATATTGACATTTAAGATACTGACATTTAAGTCATTGAGAAGTTTAAAAGTTTGATCTGAAGGGCTAGCTTAAAAGAGCTACTTTAAAGACCAGATCCTCAATAAGGTGCATTCCATATTTGCAGCCCTCACCCTAAATCCCTCTCCCGCTCTGGGAGAGAGACTTTGAATCGGCTTCCTTCTGCCATTTTGGGAGAAGGGGCTGGGGGATGAGGCATATTTGCAAAACTGGGATGTACTCCCCCAATGTTTATCAAGCAATTGGGCAGACTATGAACAACGATGCTTGCGTTCAATTTTTAACTTAGAAAAACCCATAAAAAGCATGAAAGCGATCGTCAATCAGCGTGTGTTACCCGAATTCAAAGATACTTCCGTCATGCAGTGTCCTTCATCTACTCCGTGTCACTCAAATGTAACCCATTGGACGATCGCCGCTCCATTTATTCACGATCTAGAGCAAGATGGACAATGGTTAGCCCCGTATGTTTCAGGCGATCGCCATCACTTCAATATTATTCCTCGCCCTAAGCCGCTCCGTTCTTGGCACAGCCAATCCTCCACGTTCACCAACTGCGCTGAGTGGTTAATCTATTTGCAACATGGCAAAGATGCGGCTGAAGCGACCGATGGCGGGGTCATTACAGTTTTTCCACAGTTGGCTAGTGCTGTGGGGATGTACCAACAGTTTTCTCGAAAAAAAATTCCTGTGGTTGCTTGGCTGTTTAACGTAGGCACTTGCCAATCGGGGCTGCGCCGCTGGATGGCACAAGCAAGTTTGCAGCAGGTTAATCGCTTTGTAGTGCATACACGGCGCGAATGCGAGATGTATAGCCAATGGCTAGGATTGCCAAAAGAGCGATTTGTGTTTTTGCCCTACCAAGTGGCTGATATTCCCGTCACCTATTCAGAAAACACGACTCAACCGTTTATTGCGGCGATCGGCTCAGCCCATCGCGATTTTCCAACCCTTTTTCAAGCAGTAGAAACGCTGAAGTTGCCGACAGTCATTGCGGCTGGCTCACGCGCATTGGCAGGGTTACAGTTGCCATCCTTGGTACAGGCTCCGCTTGACATTGGAAAGCAAGACTGTTTGCGATTGGCGCAGGAAGCTCGGATTAATATTTTACCAATGAAAACTAATTCCCAAATCACTGCCGCCGGACAAGTCACCATTGTTGAGGCAATGCGGATGGGGCGAGTTGTGATTGCCTCTCGTTGCAATGGCGCTGAAGACTACATCACCCATGGCGAAACCGGGTTATTGGTTGAACCCGGATCGACTCCTGCATTAATTCGGGCGATCGAAACGCTGTGGGATGATCCCCAACTACGCAACAGGATTGGACAAAATGCAAAGAATTATGCCGCTCAGCACTTTTCTGACGAAGCAGCAGGAGCAGCACTCCAGCGGATTTTAGATGATGTTGGGCGGATACCCTAAAAATGAGTGCGGGGTTGGGAGTTCGGAGTCAGCCTTCAAAACTCAAAACTCAAAACTCAAAACTTTTCTCACATTCCGACTTGATTAACGTGATCGAGCATCTGCAACCCGTGAATTAAAGAAGCTCCGCCTCGAATTGCCGTTGCAACATGGATTGCCTCGGTCATTTGTTCCAGATCTGCTCCATGCTGCAAACATTCCTTGCTATAGGCATCAATGCAATAGGGGCACTGCACTGTATGGGAAACAGCTAGCGCAATCAAGGCTTTTTCACGAGTGGATAGAGCGCCTTCTGCAAAAACGGCTCCGTAGTAGGCAAAAAATTTCTCTGCCAGTTCGGGGTTGCCTTCGGCAATCTTGCCAAAGTTGGGGAGATGATCGGGGTTGTAATAGGGCGACATGGGGAATTAGGAAAGAAAGAATGGGAAATGAATTTCGGGTTTTCGTCGTTGGCTGTTTCTCGTAGACTAAGAGTGGCGTGAATAGTTTAGTTTGCTTTAGGTTATGACGCTTTCATCGATCGCTTCTTCCCAATCTACCGAGTCTACGGTGCTGGTTGATCTAGCCCAACAAACTCGCGCGAGTGCATTGCAGTTAGGAATGCTCTGTGCAGAGGCGCGAAATCAGGCGCTAGAGGCGATCGCGCAGTCTCTTGAGGCAGCAATACCCGAAATTTTAGCGGCGAATGCGGTGGATTGTGAAGGGGCGCAGGCTGAGGGCATTGCGGCGGCTCTATATGCTCGCCTGAAATTGAATGACACCAAGCTGAAAGAAGCGATCGCCGGAGTGCGCGATCTGGCGAAACTACCTGACCCGTTGACGATCGTGCAATTGCACCGAGAGCTAGACACAGGGCTGATTTTACAGCGAATCACCTGTCCTTTGGGGGTGCTTGGCGTAATTTTTGAAGCGCGCCCGGATGCAGTCGTACAAATTTCTAGTTTGGCAGTGAAGTCGGGCAATGGTGTAATTTTGAAAGGCGGCAAGGAAGCCATTCGTTCCTGCGAGGCGTTGGTTAAAGCCATTCACCAAGGATTGCAGCACGCAGAAATTGATCCTGCGATAGTACAACTTTTGACCACACGGGAAGAAACGTTGCAGTTATTAAAACTGGAACAGTCTGTAGACTTAATTATTCCAAGAGGTTCCAACTCGTTTGTGCAATTTGTTCAAGACAACACGCGCATCCCGGTATTAGGTCATGCCGACGGAATTTGCCATTTGTACGTAGACCAAGCGGCAGATATTCAAAAAGCAGTTGCGATCTCGATCGACTCTAAAACTCAGTATCCGGCTGCCTGCAACGCGATCGAGACGCTATTAGTGCATCAGGCGATCGCACCGGATTTTTTACTAGAAGCCATAACCTCGTTTCAAAATAAGCAAGTGGAATTACGGGGCGACTCACGAACGCTGGAGATTTTGAATATCAAGCCGGCAACCCAAGCAGATTGGTCAACCGAATATAGCGACTTGATTCTGGCAATCAAAATTGTAGATTCCTTGGAAGCTGCGATCTCCCACATCAATACCTATGGATCGCGGCATACCGAGGCGATCGTCACAGAAAATGCTCAAGCGGCGGCAACCTTTATGGCGGAAGTGGATGCAGCGGGAGTCTATCACAATTGCTCAACCCGCTTTGCCGATGGCTTCCGCTATGGCTTTGGGGCAGAAGTGGGCATTAGCACTCAAAAAATGCCGCCCCGTGGTCCCGTTGGGCTAGAAGGACTGGTGACTTATAAATATCAACTCGTTGGCAACGGTCACATTGTGGCAACCTACACGGGCGATCGCGCTAAACCTTTCACTCACAAAGAGTTGCTTTAGATCTCAACCGCTGCTCCATCAACTTTGCGTAACCCTCACAATTCTTCAACGACCACGAACTCTGTAAAACTACTGTGGCATCAAGAGTTGATCGAGTCTATTGTAAAAATGGATACCGTACAAGCACTGCATTTCCGTAAATTTTCGATGAATGCTGTGGTGATTTGAGGATTCAGTCAGTACAGTTGAAAGTAAGAGTTTTTTGAAAGTCATACATTAATCAAAAGGTGGGTGGCGCTAAGTGGCTTTTTCACTCAGCCTTACATCCCCAATTTTTGCGGTGGGAATGGACAACTCAAAAACTGGCAGTTCCCTACCTTAATTCTAGAAAGACGACGTTAATCTTTCTACAGATCGGTTCAGTGCCTTCGGGTATCTACCAAAGATCAAGTGTCTACCCTGTTTCCCTGTTAATCATGCATCTTTAGGTGGCGTAATTTTCTATACCACATATGTTTAGATCAGGCGATCGCTGAACCCCGTTGAGTTACCTTGCACTAATTTGGGAATACCTTGAGTTTCACAATTCCCATGATGCTATTTCAGCATCCCTAAAAAGTTTCCTGAAAATCCGTCGTCATCTATCGTCAATTGATGCATTGACGCGTCAGTCACTGGTTAAAACAACTGCTGCTTGCATAGGTTCCCTGGCAGCACCTATCAATCCACTCAATCCTTCATGCCTTTTGCATCCAGTGCCCCTCGCTGGAACATTTTCTACCCATAAAACGTAGGCAATCAGATTGCCAAATCACCGCCTGCCGTTGGTTAGTGTGCAAATCGCATTGAAATATCACATTGACTATAAGCTGCGATCGCAGCTATCTATCACGCTGTAGCTCTGTATTAAACAAACGCTACTGATTTCACCTCACAGGGATGCCATCTACCGAATGCAATTTCTCATTAGCATTTGGAGAATTACTGATGCCAGATAATACAAACGTTCTTGATCCAGGTGCAAGCCTTTCGCTGAGTGCCCCCTCACTATCAACCGTAGATAGCGGTCTGACCATTGATCCCAGCACACAATTTCTGAGTGCCAGCAGTTCTGTTAGTTCACCCACAACCACAACCAATCCTACTAAGGTCACGTTTGAAAACTTAGCCGTTGGCAATACTGGAAAAGCAACTTACAACGATGCCAGCGGATTCACTTTTGCCGATGCCACAGGGTCAGACACCTTGCAAATTTATGGAACAGGCAACGGCTTTCAAAGCAAAGTGCTGCAAAGTAGTAATTGGGGACGGACGATTCGAGTCACTAAAACAGGCAGCGGCAATTTTGACCTATCCTCGTTTGACTATGGAGCCAGCAACTTTGGAGATAAAGCAGATGCGACTGTTACCGGGTATTTAGCCAACGGTTCTACAAAAGTCTCAACTTTCACCGCATCTACCAAACAATTGCAAACATTGAATTTGGATTGGGTTGGGTTAACACGAGTAGAAATTAACTTTACGGCGGGTAGCAACACAGCTTATGGAGCGCTCGATAATTTCGTTTTCCGCAATGGGTCTACTTCCACCCCATCCCCGACACCTGCTCCAGCACCTACGCCTGCGCCAACACCTGCACCTTTGCCCGCTCCAGCACCTTTACCCGCCCCTGCCCCAGCAAGCAGCACAACCACCAAGGTCACGTTCGAGAACTTAGCGGTTGGCAATTCCGGCAAAGCTAGCTACAGCGATTCTAGTGGTTACACTTTTGCCGATGCCGCAGGTTCAGGCAACTTACAGATCTATGGAACAGGCAATGGCTTTCAAAGCAAAGTGTTGCAGAACAGCGATTGGGGTCGCACGATTCAAGTGACCAAAACAGGCGGCGGCAATTTTGACCTATCCTCGTTTGACTATGGAGCCAGCAACTTTGGAGATAAAGCAGATGCGACTGTTACTGGGTATTTAGCCAACGGTTCTACAAAAGTCTCAACCTTCACTGCATCTACCAAACAATTGCAAACGCTGAGTTTAGATTGGACTGGATTGACGCGAGTCACCATTAACTTTGCGGCGGGTAGCAATATGGCTTATGGAGCGCTTGATAATTTTGTCTTCCACAATGGGTCTACTTCCAGACCGACACCGTCTCCTGCGCCATTGCCCACACCCGCGCCAACGGGAACTCGATCGCAAATCGGAACCAACCTAGCAGGAATTGCCGACTGGTCTACAGAAATTCCCTTCGTGGACATGTTCAAAACCTCACGGGAATGGATCTCTCAGCGATCGGGTGCCAAGTGGGGCGAAGGGGGCAATCTCAATCTTACGGCTGAGGGCTGGATTGCATCCTTAGCGCCAGGACAGTTTGCTGAAACGGTAATGATGACCGGAAAAACGTTTCCGGCGGGTCGCTATACCTTGCTCTATGACGGGGAAGGCAAACTAGATTTCACCTTTGCCAATGCCAAGATTATTAGCCAGTCTCCCGGCAGAATGACTGTGGATGTTACCCCAGATGATGCTGGAGTTTTCCTGCGGCTGTCGGAAACCAATCCAAGTAACCCCGTCCGCAATATCCGGTTTATCATGCCCGGAGCGGAAAACACTTATCAAACTCAGCCGTTTAACCCGGTGTTTTTAGACCGATTGGCAAAATTTGACACGCTCCGGTTTATGGATTGGGGAGCGACGAATAATTCAACTTTGGCAAACTGGAGCGATCGCGCCACAACTGCCAATGCCACCCAGTCAACAGGCAAAGGCGTAGCGTTGGAATATATGATCCAGCTTGCTAATACGCTGAAGATTGATCCCTGGTTCACTTTGCCAGCCCAGGCAAACGATGATTATGTGCGAAATTTTGCCACGATGGTGCGCGATCGCCTCGATCCCACTCTCAAAGCCCATGTGGAATATTCCAACGAAACCTGGAACACCATTTTTACGCAATCCAATTATGCCGGACAAAAAGGACTGGAGCGTGGCTTAGATAGTACGAGTTTTGGGGCTGGTTTACGCTACTATTCCGAGCGTTCCGTCGAAATCTTCAAGATTTGGGAGAACGTGTTTGGTGCCAGCACCAGCCAACGGGTTGAGCGCGTCTTGGCAGGACATGCAGCCAATCCTTGGGTTGGTGAACAAATCCTCGGATGGAAGGATGCCTATAAACATGCCGATGCCTACGCGATCGCGCCCTACTTCGATGGATTGGGTGATGCCGATGGAGACGGCTGGAGCGATATCAATGATGTCGATCGCGTCAACATTACCATCAACATGACCGCCGACCAAATCATTGATGGCATGTTGAGAGAGATTCCTACAGAAATCAAAGCTATGTTCGACAACAATGCCACCGTTGCCAAACGATTTGGCATCGATTTAGTCTCCTACGAAGGCGGTGCCCACCTAACTAGCTACCAATTCCCTAGCGACAAACTGACCAAAATGACTGACCTATTTACAGAAGTCAATCGCAATCCCCGCATGAGAGATGTGTACAAAGCTTATCTTGATCAGTGGCAGGCAAGCAGCGGAGGTGGCGATTTCAACCAGTTCAATGATGTCACGGCTCCCAGTAAATGGGGCTTCTGGGGCGCACTGGAATATCAAAACCAAAACCCTAGCGCGGCTCCCAAATACCTAGGACTCATGGACTTCATCAACGCTAATCCATAAGTTAGCTGTTAACTCAGTAGCATACGCTAGGACTCCGTGATGCATCATCTTCCAAGTTTGATGCGTTACGGAGTTTTGAACTTGGCGATCGCCATTCGCTATTCCTAAGTGGTTACGATTTTTTACGGGATAAGCTAAGCTGAATGTTCAGACAGGCTGGTCGTTTTAGCGTTTTATCTCAGAATCATTGATGAATAGCCCATTTCTTCAGCGCCTTTATCATCCCGATCGCCCCGTTTTAGTGTTTGACGGAGCCATGGGAACTAATTTGCAGGTGCAAAACCTGACCGCAGAAGACTTTGGCGGAGCCGAGTATGAGGGCTGCAATGAATATTTGGTACACACTAAACCGGAAGCCGTCGCCAAGGTGCATCGTGATTTTTTGGCAGCGGGTGCCGATGTGATTGAAACCGACACGTTTGGCTCTGCCTCGATTGTGTTAGTGGAATACGACTTGGCGGATCAAGCCTATATGCTCAGCAAGAAGGCAGCAGAACTGGCAAAGAGCGTGACCGCAGAGTTTTCTACGCCAGAAAAACCCCGGTTTGTGGCAGGCTCAATCGGTCCCACCACCAAATTGCCCACCTTGGGGCACATTGATTTTGACACCATGAAAGCCTCGTTTCGAGAGCAAGCAGAGGGCTTGTGGGATGGCGGCGTAGATCTGTTTTTGGTGGAAACCTGTCAGGATGTGCTGCAAATTAAGGCGGCACTGAGTGGGATTGAAGAAGTATTTGCAGCAAAGGGCGATCGCCGTCCGTTGATGGTTTCCGTCACCATGGAAATTCAGGGCACCATGTTAGTTGGCTCCGATGTCGCCGCCATGCTGGCAATTTTGGAACCCTTCGCGATCGATATTTTGGGTCTAAACTGTGCCACAGGACCCGATCGCATGGCAGACCACATCAAATATCTGTCGCAACATTCGCCCTTTGTCATCTCTTGCATTCCCAACGCGGGCATT
Organism: Sivoneniella epilithica UHCC 1019; assembly: GCF_040830845.1. Classification (NCBI taxonomy): domain Bacteria; kingdom Bacillati; phylum Cyanobacteriota; class Cyanophyceae; order Leptolyngbyales; family Leptolyngbyaceae; genus Sivoneniella; species Sivoneniella epilithica. The sequence continues at coordinate 18,572 of NZ_JBFPDP010000044.1, read as the reverse complement.
CCCGAAAACGTCGGCGGTCACGCACACTACAAGCTGACCCCCATGGAATTACGAATGGCGCTGCTGCACTTCGTTGAAGATTTGGGCGTACAAGTCATTGGTGGCTGCTGTGGCACTCGCCCCGACCATATTCACCAGCTTGCCGAACTTGCTAAAACATTAAAACCCAAAGAGCGACCTGTGAGAGTGGCGAATGACGAATGGCGAATGACGAATGGCGAACACCCAACTCAAAACGCTGAACTCAAAACTCAAAACTCCGAACTTAAAACTCTTCTTGATCCCCGTCCCGCATTCAACTACATCCCCGCCGCTGCCTCTATCTATTCAGCCCAACCTTATGATCAAGACAATTCCTTTTTGCTAGTGGGCGAACGGTTAAATGCCAGCGGCTCGAAAAAAGTGCGGGAATTGCTGAATGCGGAAGATTGGGATGGACTGGTTGCGGTGGCGCGATCGCAGGTGCGCGAAGGTGCCCATGTGCTGGATGTGAACGTGGATTACGTTGGGCGCAATGGCGAGAAGGACATGCACGATTTGGTGTCTCGTCTAGTTACGGATGTCACTCTGCCCTTGATGCTGGATTCCACCGAATGGGAAAAAATGGAAGCGGGTCTGAAGGTCGCAGGCGGCAAATGCATTCTCAACTCCACCAACTATGAAGATGGCGAAGCGCGCTTTTTGAAGGTGCTGGAACTGGCAAAAGCCTATGGTGCAGGGGTGGTCATTGGCGCGATCGACGAAGATGGCATGGGACGAACTGCCGAAAAGAAGTTCCAGATTGCTCAACGTGCCTATCGTCAAGCATTGGAATACGGTATTCCGGCTCACGAAATTTTCTTTGATACCCTGGCGTTGCCCATTTCCACCGGAATTGAAGAAGACCGTGCCAACGGCAAAGCGACGCTGGAATCGATTCGCCTGATTCGCGAAAATCTGCCTGGCTGCCACATTTTGCTGGGTGTGTCTAACATTTCCTTTGGATTGAGTCCAGCGGCACGAATTGTACTGAATTCAATATTTCTACATGAAGCCGTGCAAGCAGGCATGGATGGAGCGATCGTCAGTGCGGCAAAAATTCTGCCCTTAGCAAAAATCGATCCAAAACACCAGGAAGTTTGTCAGCATTTAATTTACGACGAGCGCCGGTTTGATGAAAATAATGTCTGCATTTACGATCCGCTAACCATCCTAACAACGCTATTTGAAGGAGTTTCGGCAAAAGAAGCCCGTTCTAAAGATGTGCTAGCGGATTTACCGATCGAAGAACGCTTGAAGCGCCACATCATCGACGGTGAGCGGATTGGGCTAGAAGATGCCTTGGCGATCGCCCTGCAAACCTACAAACCGCTGGATATCATCAATATCTATTTGCTGGACGGCATGAAAGTCGTCGGTGAACTGTTTGGCTCCGGGCAAATGCAGCTACCGTTTGTATTGCAATCTGCCGAAACCATGAAGTCAGCCGTCGCTTATCTAGAACCCTTCATGGAAAAAGCTGAAGATGGAAAAGACACTGCCAAGGGTACTTTTTTGATTGCGACAGTCAAAGGCGACGTGCATGATATTGGCAAAAACCTGGTGGATATTATTCTCTCTAACAATGGCTATCGCGTGATCAACCTGGGCATTAAACAGCCTGTGGATAAAATCATCGAAGCCTATGAGCAGCACAACGCCGACTGTATTGCCATGAGCGGCTTACTCGTCAAATCCACGGCATTCATGAAAGAAAATCTGGAGGTTTTTAACCAGCGCGGCATTCAGGTGCCTGTGATTTTGGGTGGTGCCGCACTCACGCCTAAATTTGTTTACGAAGATTGCCAGAATGCTTATAAAGGCAAAGTCATTTATGGCAAAGATGCCTTCTCTGACCTAAATTTTATGGAAAAGCTGATGCCTGCCAAAGCGTCAGAGAACTGGGATGATTTGAAAGGATTTTTGGATGAGCAGGTGGATGCTGAGTTTACAGCGCTGCCTGATGAGGTAGAAAAGCCATTAATAACTTCTGAAGAAACTCAACATTCAAAACTCAAAATATCTCCTGCGGAGACGCTTCGTGAACAAAATTCTGAATCTCCAGAAGATCTCATCCGATCAGAAGCGATCGCCGCCGATATTCCTCGCCCCACACCGCCGTTTTGGGGCACACAAATTCTCAATTCTGAAGAGATTCCCTGGGATGAAATTTTCTGGCATTTGGATTTGCAGGCATTGATCGCCGGACAGTGGCAATTTCGCAAGCCGCGAGAGCAGTCGAAAGAAGAGTACGACCAGTTTTTGCAAGAGACTGTCTATCCCATTTTGGAGCGTTGGAAAACCCGAATTGTGGCAGAAAATCTGCTCCAGCCCCAAGTGGTATATGGCTACTTTCCCTGTCAATCGGAAGCAAATTCCGTTCACGTTTACAATCCAGAAATTCCAAGTGACACCCCTTCTACGCCTCTAGTCACCTGGAACTTTCCTCGCCAAAAATCCCTGCGGCGCTATTGCATTGCCGACTTTTTCGCTGCCAAAGAATCGGGACAGATGGATGTCTTCCCCATGCAGGCGGTCACTGCCGGACATGCCGCCACAGAGTTTGCCCAAGCCCTATTCAAAGCCGACAGCTATACCGAGTACCTTTATTTTCACGGGCTATCGGTGCAAATTGCCGAAGCGCTTTCAGAATGGACTCATGCCCGAATTCGTCGCGAGTTGGGTTTTGGCGCACAAGACCCTGACAATATTCGGGATATGCTGGCGCAGCGCTATCAAGGATCGCGTTATAGTTTCGGCTATCCTGCTTGCCCAGAAATTTCCTACCAGTACAAACAACTGGAACTGTTAGGCACCGATCGCATTAGCATGGTGATGGATGAGAGCGAACAGCTTTATCCTGAGCAATCCACCACCGCGATCGTGGCATATCATCCAGCCGCAAAGTACTTTAGTGCTTAAAACAATTGGATTATTGATGAATGACGTATCTAACTTGAGATCGCTCCCTAAATATGCGAAGGTATAGACCAATCTCAAGAGTAAACTTTTGCAACTATTGAGTTATCCCTGTAGAATCATGATTCGTCTTTGGTAATTGCAATAGTTATGTTAAAGGAAACGTATGCGAAAGCACATTTTATGGGTTGCGGGTTCTATTTTTGTTGCCACGTTGAATGTTTCTCCAGCTTTAGCGCAAGCGCAGCGGCTAGAAAATAGTCCAACTAATATTACGAACGCTAACAGACCCAACAGTAAAGATCCGCTGACTCAATTGCTGCGTGAAGGACGGCGTTTAGCAAACTCTGGTAATGTTCCGGCGGCGCTGGCGGTTTATCAGCAAGCAGCAACTTTAGATCAGGCGAATCCAAAGATTTTTGCGGGTATGGGCTTTCTCTATGCTAGCCAAGGAAATTATGATGCGGCTTTAGGTGCCTATCAGCAGGCGATCGCCCTAGACCCCAAAAACGCTGAGTTTCACTATGCGCTGGGGTTCAATCTTGCTAGTTTAGGCAGAAATAATGAGGCACTTTCCGCCTATCGTCAGGCGATCGCATTTAGTCCTCGTCACGTCAATGCCAACCTAAGTATGGGCGTTATCTTTGCCCGTCAAGGTCAGTACGACGAGGCAATGAACATTTATCGGCGGGTCACCGCGTTTTCACCCAATAGCTATAAGGGGTTTGAACTGTTGGGAACTGCGCTGATTCAATTGAAACGTCCCCAAGAAGCCTTTACCGCTTTGCAACAAGCGGCTCGCATTGCTCCAAAGCAAGGCATGGCGCGGGTTCATATTGGTTCTGCTTGGCTACAGTTAAATAATTTTGAAAAGGCGATCGCGTCTTTTAACAAAGCAGTGCAACTGGAACCCAAAAACCCAAGTATTCAACTTCAAATGGGCAAATCGCTGCAAGCGGCGCAACGTTATGAAGATGCATTGCGTGCCTATCAACGGGCGATCGCTCTCCGCCCCAATCTTCCAGAAGCACAGGAAGGACTCGGTGATATGTTCTTTGAACAACGGAACTACTCGACTGCCACCAGTTTCTACCGTCAATACATCGCCAGTGTGCCTAACGATCCCAATGGTCACTACAAGTTAGCTAAGGCGTTAAAAGAATCCGGACGCAAACAAGAAGCCGTTTATGCATTAGACCAAGCTCGGAACTTGACCAAAGCTCAAGGGAATACGGGCGATCGCCTCCGAGACATCGATACCCTGATGAACCAACTTAGAAAGTAGCCAAACCGAGCGATCGCTAACCATTCAAAACTTAAAACTCAAAACTTTCTCCCCTCCCACTCAGCAGGTTCTCAGGATTGTGAACTAAAGTAAAGATAGAATTCCAAAGTTGAGAGTTAAAACCAATGGGACTTTTTGGATTTGGCAAGAAATTAAGCCTGCCTACTGTGACAGAAGCACTATCGGGTCGCACTGAGGAAATGCCCCTTAAGAATCGTCATTTTGTTAACGGCAACCCGCTCAAACCTCCTTTCCCTAATGGATTGGAAACCGCAATGTTTGGCATTGGTTGCTTTTGGGGAGCAGAGCGCAAATTTTGGCAGCAACCCGGTGTTTTCAGCACGTCTGTTGGCTATGCTGCCGGGATTACCCCAAATCCCACCTACAACGAAGTTTGCAGCGGCATGACAGGGCATAATGAAGTCGTTTTAGTAGTCTATGATCCCAAAGTTATCTCTTACGAGCAACTGTTAAAGGTATTTTGGGAAAGCCATAACCCTACTCAGGGGATGCGCCAAGGTAATGATACCGGAACACAATATCGCTCTGGCATCTATACTTACTCCGAGGAACAACGCCAGGTTGCAGAAGCAAGTCTGAAAGCCTATCAACCGATGCTAAGTCAAGCGGGTTACGGCAATATTACGACTGAAATTTTGGATGCGCCACCGTTCTACTATGCAGAAGACTATCACCAACAATATCTCGCTAAGAATCCTGGTGGATATTGTGGGCTAGGCGGCACTAATGTTTCTTGCCCAATGGGTGTTGCAGAAGTTGCTGGCTGATTTTTGAATGCCCAGAGCGATCGCACCCATATCTCTGCCCCTAACTCAGTTTGTGTTGACTTGGCGCAAGTAGGGGCGCGGCATTTGGCAGCAAATCCTGGCAGTTCTCTAAAAACATTGCCCAAATGCCACGCCCCTACAAGATCTTCAACACACAATCCGTCAGAATTACATATATTATTCATCACTCACAAGTTTTTAGCAGTCAGCATATCCAGTCAGCTACTTGGACTATAGATCTTTTTGAGAAATCTCCTGGATCGATGCTTGTTTCTTTTCATAAAACTGGATGGCAACATAGCCAAGCGACTGCAATAGTGCGGCGTTACTTGCAATCCCAACCGCTGCTCCCAAAAGAGGAATGACTTCAACCACACTTAATCCTGCTTTGAGAACACTGGAGCCACCCATAGAGAGTCCCCATAACGCTAAAACTTCTCCACGACGAGCCGGTTCATCCAGCGAAAATCCATAAATGGCTGCAATCCGATAAACCATCTTGGCTTGCAGAGCGGTCACAGCCGCAATATCGACTGCGAGTAGCATTAAAGCAAAAGGCGGCACAATGTTTGTTAGCAGTCCAATCCTAGCGGCTCTGAATGCACTATCCGCAACAACACGCTGTGCCAACTGCTGAGGAGTTTCCAGAGGATATTGCTGTTGCAGAGTGACTACATCTTGCTTCACGGCTTCAGCATTTACCTGTCCCAATGCCGCCATTAGCCAATTAATCCCTGGCAATTTGGTTGCGTATTTTACTAGGGGATTTTCTGCGATCGGGGTAACGATATTCCCAATGGTTTCAGTTCCCTGCTCAACCATATCTTGCAGAGGCGGGGCGATCGCGTCTTCTAGCGTACTAGCGGCTGATGCGATCGCCGTCTGAAACTGTTGCATTGTAGCCTGAGCTTGTTTCCAATTATCGGTTTCGGGGTTTGGGGTCATTACGCTAACAGTTTTTCAAAAATGTCATTAGTTTGGACGAAGCTTCATTGTATTGAAAACTAAAACAGATCATATCTACCTCAAGATGGCTTATGAAAAGTGCTAAGAACACCTACTTCTTGTTGTATATCTTTACAATGCCCTAGCGTGTTTTCGGTAGAACGACTATAATCAAGGTGTTAAAGTATGGATGAGAATAAGATCGGCTGTAGTGTTTGTGTCTAATATTGACGAGTTTTTCCGTTTTGTATTGACAGGCTTCTCTCCGAAATCTCACTCTCTGCAACCTTTTCGATTTTGGAGACAATATGTCAATTTACGTAGGCAATTTATCTTACGACGTTTCTGAGGCTGACTTAACTGCTGTATTTGCAGAATACGGTTCAGTTAAGCGCGTTCAACTACCTACTGATCGGGAAACCGGTCGGATGCGTGGCTTTGGTTTCGTCGAAATGGGCACCGACGCTGAAGAGCAAGCTGCCATTGATGCACTAGACGGTGCAGAATGGATGGGTCGAGATCTTAAAGTCAACAAAGCGAAGCCCCGTGAAGATCGCGGCGGCTCCTTTGGCGGCGGCGGTGGCGGTGGTCGTCGTAGCAACAGTTTCTCTCGTAGCTACTAGTTCCTATAGCTAGAGTATCGAATCAGTTTACTTAGGGCAAGAGAGAACTAACCTATCTTTCTCTCTTAGATTCTGAATACTGAAGTTAATCATTAAAAGCTCAGGATGTTTATTCCTGAGCTTTTTGTATGAGCAGTACTTGGTATAAACAGGTGTCCTCATGACAGCACTTTATAGTCTGCTAATACATCATGGTTAAAAAACAACTTTACAAACACGATACTGCGAGTTATGTCATTGAACACAAAGTTTCTCAACAGAAAGAAGAGAAGTTCAAGCAATGGCAACATAAAATGACTCAAGCGGTTAGCCAGTTTGATGGCTACTTAGGAACCACTGTTTGCCCACCGATAGAACATGACAATAAGTGGTATGTCATCGTTCAATTTGACTCTTCCGACAACTTAGTTAACTGGCTTGAATCAAAGATACGTCGTGATCTAGTTGAAACTGGTAAGCAAGTTTTTCTAACTTCCAAAATTACTCACTTCAAAACGGGTCTAGAACGCTGGTTCGTTAAGCAAGAGGCACACCCACCTGCTTGGAAGCAAATTTTGGCAACTTTGTTGGGGCTTTATCCAACGGTGATGCTGTTAAGCCTGGTGCAAGCTTCTTTACAATGGACAAATTCATGGGCGTTTGCAGATGTCATGCTCTTGAGCAACTTCCTCTCTTGCTGCCTACTAACCTGGCTAGTGATGCCTTTTGTGGCGTGGCTGCTCAAAGCGTGGTTACAACCCAAACGCAATTCGACGCAAATGAATTGGATTGGTGCAGGGCTTGTTGTGACAGCACTAGCATTGATGCGCTCTATTTTTGCTTACTCAGCTTAGAATTCTATGAATATTGCTTTACCTGATTGGTCATTCTCGCCAGAGCAGGCGATCGCGCTACAGCAAGAACTTCGCAGCCAGGTGATTGTGACGGATCAATTGGGTAAGGTGCGCTATGTGGCAGGGGTGGATGTGGGTTTTGAAGCAGAGGGAACAATTACCCGTGCCGCTGTTGCGGTCTTGGATGTGGATACTTTGCAGGTGATCGATCTCGCGATCGCCCGTCGTCCTACCACCTTTCCCTATATTCCAGGCTTACTCTCGTTTCGTGAAATTCCTGCTGTGGTAGATGCGCTGGAAAAACTCACAGTTTTACCTGATCTGATTCTGTGTGATGGTCAGGGAACGGCTCATCCCCGGCGGTTTGGTATTGCCTGTCATTTGGGACTAATCATCAATTTACCCACCATTGGCGTTGCTAAATCTTTGTTGGTCGGCAAACATGCGGATTTGGCAGACGAAAAAGGTCACCATCAACCCCTAATCCATAAAGGTGAAACGATTGGTGTTGCCTTGCGAACTCGGGTTGGCACGAAACCTGTTTACATTTCTCCGGGGCATCGGATTAGTTTAAACACCGCGATCTCCTATGTCATGCGCTGCACGACCAAATATCGCCTACCCGAAACAACTCGCCATGCTCACAAACTGGCATCGGGACCCGCAATCGACGCGATCGCGGTTTTACCGATTCCACCCGATCAGCTTTCTCTCTTTTGATTTGCAGAAGATGATGCACTCCGCTAGTCGTCAAGTGTGATCTTGATCCTATTAAAACTGGACTTCAAGTACCCATACGAGTGATATTTTCGAGCTTTTACGAAATCCCACAGCAAGTGCGGGAAGTCAATTTAGCGAAAACAACGTTCCCCAGCCACTCACTTATCCTTTCGCGCTGTGATATTTCGCTGACTCCACTGAAGCGATCGCAATAGCCCGCGATCGCCTGCACCAAAAAGTTTCCTGTTGATGTTCATCTGATCTGTTAGGAGCATTCCACCCTGCCCATTTTAATCGGGTCGGCAATATTGTCCTGCTCCTAAGTTCACTATGCGCGTCAAAAATTAGCCCCTAGGAGAATTCGTCCATGAACGTCAATCAAATTGCATCTGCTCTACGCAACTTGGTTCAAAATGAGCAACTGTCATTCAATCAAGCGACCCTACAATCTGTACAAGATTCGGCGATCGCAGCCCTGCGTCTGGATTTGCTCTTCACCCTCCTAGAAGTTGAGGGGTTGACCTTTTCCAAGCCCAATATCACTACCACTAACGATAGTGTTTCAGTGATGGGTGACGTGAGCTTGTTAGGAACTACAGTCTCACTTGATATCACTTTCCAACAACTTGAAGCAGGAATTCGCTTAAACTTTAGCGTCAAAGTCCTGCCAAGCTGCCAGGTTCCTGGCGCTAATTGGTTGACCCTACAAAGTGGACAACTGGCATTGCAAGTCGATGACTCGACGGTTGCAGGTAGCATCAGCGGTTCCATTCAGGCAGGCGATCGCGACATTGCCATGGTTCTGCTGGTTGGGCAGAAAGAGGGCGAATTGGTATTTGAATGGACGATTGCCGAAATTAGTCTCGCCGCGATCGCTCAGACCTTTTTGGCAGGCGCTTCTCTGCCACCAGAACTGCCAAATCTGGCATTCAAAGATGTGGAAACCGTGATCAAGCCTCAATCCCGCACCTTTTCTTTCCAGGCATCCACTGCGACACCGCTTAACTTCCCGGCTAGCGGCAATGGACTCAGCATTACGCAAACTCAAATTTCGGTGGCTCGTGTCGCAGTAGAGGCAACAAATCAGATTAACTGCGCGATCGCCCTGAGTGGCAATCAACCCTTGCAAGTTGCTGAGGAACTGGTTCTAAACCGCTTCCAACTGGAGATGAAATTGACCGGACAAGATTGGCAAGTGATCGGTGAAGTGGAAGCCGATATTTTTGCAACAGCATTTATGCTCAAGGCGGAGTATTACCAAACGCCGGAAGAGAAACATTTCCAGCTATCACTGGCAGCGAATCCAGCAGTGACCTTGATCAACCTGGATTCAACGGGACACCTGAGCGTTTCCAGTCTGGTTGTGGATCTGCTGCAACAGCCTGCACCAACACCCGAAACCCCACCGCAGTCGGCATGGAGTGTCTCGGCAACGGGCGCGATCGCGCTAACGGATGTGGTGGATGTCAACGGCAGATTGACGTTGGCAAAACAGATTGATGGCACTGCTAGCCTGGTCTTCCAGCCCGATCAAGCACTGGTTCATATTCCCTTGCCACCCGACAAAACCGCTGCAATGGATTTGAGTTTTGGCGAAGTGGCGATCATCCGTCAACCCAGCCTCGATCCAGCGAGAAAAGCAGATTGGCAGTTTGAAGCGGCTGTTGATGTTTCCTTTAAAGGTTGGCATCCTAAGGTACACCGCTATTTGCCTGAAACGATTGCCACTGAGTTCAAGGCGAATCGCAAAGGCGTTCAACTGGTCGCCGATCGCGTGGTCAATCCGTTTGATTTTGCGTTGCCAAACGTTGAAGTGGGCGATGCTTCCGTTGAATTGGGCAGTGCCAGCATTGATGTCTCCGATTTGTTCATTTTGTTAGGCAAAGAAATTGCGATCGCCGCTCAACTAGGTGTGGGCTTGCCTTCTCAATTGAATAACCTGTTCGGCACGAATCCGGACGGCACCCCTAAACTGGAGTTTTTCAACACGTTTGATCCGAGCGATCGCGACCAAACCACCATCAAAGCCGAACTACGGATTGGTACAGCAGGTATTCAGGTAGTGCCCACGTCCTCAATCATTCGCGCCATCAGCCTGACCAACGAACAGGGGCAACTTCTGCAACCGGGTGAAGATCCCTGGTGGCTGTGTGATCTACAAGAGTTTGGCGCAATCAAATTTAAGGTGCCCACCTTCAGTTACGACACCCAAACGTCTAGCTTTGCCGCCAGTGGCGCTTTTGATACGGTGCGTCCGTTGTCGTTGCCAATGACATTAATGAAACAACTGCTGTCTGCTTGCAAACTTCAGGGGGCTGCGGATGCACTCCCTGCTGGCTTGCCGCTCAAGGGTGTGGAGATTGTGGACAAGCAAGGCGACTTTAAAGTGGACGAACTGTTCAAAGTGTTAGGAACCTTGGGCACCAGTTTATCGAGCGAGGTGAAAGAGGCGATCGCGACCCTGGGTCAGCAGCTTGATAAACTGCCCGACAGTTTCAAGCAATATCTCAATATTGAGATTCCCCAAAGCTTCGCCTTTGACATTGCCGTTACGCCCGAAGGCACGGTTCGCTTTGATGCCAGAGTCAAACAGGGTGATCCCCCAATCAAGCTATTACTACCCGGAATGCTGGGGATTGTGCCCGTGCTGAATGGCATCCAACTCCGCAAGCTGTCATTTGGTCAACTGGCAGGTGGTAGTTTGTTCCTGCTGCAAGTGGATGCCACGCTCGATCAATTTGACTTGGTGACGCTGGCAACTTCAGTCGCGCTGCCGGAGGTGTCTGCCAAACTGCTGCCCTCCACCCGAACATTGCATCGGCGATTGGTGTTGAATGACTTGTTTATGGTGATTGTGTATCAAACGGTGATTCCCATCCCCATTCCACTGTTCTACAACGAAGTGGGGATTGAATATTTGGGACTGGAAGGACTGGAACTGGGTGCCCACGCGCAATTCCCGATGCCCACGCTGAATCTCGTGGAAGCAGGTAAGTTACTCTCTGGCTTCAAGCAGTTTTTTAGCGATCGCAGCTATCTGCTCGACCCTAACGCCGCCCCTGAAAACATGAACCTGAAGTTCTCCCTCAGAAAGAACTTTTTGCAACTGCCGCCCTATCTCGCGCCTGACACAGCATTGCTAGGCGATCGCCAATCAGGACCCGAAATCAATGCTTACCGCAGTCTGGCGCAGTTGCTCAACGGCATGAAAACCCTGTCGGTGAATCAACTCATCCAGGCAATGCCGATCGAACAACGGGTCAACAGCACCGCGATCGCCTTTGGTCCCTTTTCCGGCAGCTTAGGCTGGTTCGTTACCACCCCCGATGAGTTTCGCCAAATTGCCAGCCAACCTCAACTGAAAGCTCAGGCTTATCAACGGCTGGGTTTGACCACTGACGCTCAAGCCACTGGAATGCTCTCAGTATTGCCACCCGCACCCACAGGAGTCGGCAACGAGCAAGGGTTAGTCACATTTTTGAGGGGCACCTGCGCCATCAACAATCTGGCAAGCTTCGAGACCACGTTTGGGTTAGCGACATCCAAAACCCTCGGCTTCAATACGGGCTTCCGCATGGTAGGCAAAGTCAGCGATGGGCTGGAGCTTGGCATCAACGGTCGTGTGGTAGTGCCTGGACAAGCGGGTTCTCGCCGCACTGCTAGCGATGCTGCTTTCCAACTGACAGGACAAAGCTACCTCACCTTCCTGAATCAACGGATCTTTCAGGGTGATGTGCAAATCAGCGATCGCCGCTTCCAGTGTCAGGGCAGCCTCGACCTGTATGGCTTAGGCGGTTCCGTGATGCTGGCAATTGATCGTGACCAAGGTGCAGACCTGCGGGGCGACCTGAATGCGATCGACCTAGGCGTGTTCAAGCTGACTGGAGCAGGCGGCAGACCAAAACCTAGCGTTGCCATTCAAATTCGCTCGAATCAAGTTCCAACGATGGCATTGTCTGGAGCGGTGCAGTTGCTCGGTATTCAGAGTGAAACCCAAGTGAGTGTGAGCGATCGCGGCTTCCAATTCACCACGACGGGCAATCTGTTCAACAAATTCAGGTGCGCCTTAACCGCATCGGGAACTCGTCTTAACAACACGGCAAACTTCCGGGTGGCTGCCACCCTGCAAAATGATCTGCGGCAATTCCTCAAAACGGAAGCCACAAAGGTGATTCAGCAAGCGGTGGGTGAGGCGCAATCTCGCATTGACGCCCAGCAGAGACAAGTTGATGAGGCGCAAACAAGGGTCAATTCCTTGAATCAGCAAATTGATACCCAACGGGCGATTGTAAACAACGAACGGGCTGCTGCCAACCGTGGGATTGACGATGCTCGCCGTAAAGTCGCCAATGAACAAACGAAGGTCAATAATCTGGGTAACACAATTCGACAAAAAGAAGCAGAGCGCGATCGCTTGGGTCGAGATCAAAGCTGTACCACAATCAGGATTTGGGTGCCAACCCCCTCTTGGAGAAAACCTTGGGCTGGTCGTTGGGAAAACCGCACAACCTGTGTGCCCAATCCAGTATCAGTCGCCAAGGCAGGGGTGCTACAAGGAGAAATTACCGGCTTGTATACCCAATTAGGCACCGAAAAAGCTGGGCTAGCCGCTGCCGAGGCATTTCTTGATAAGGTGGTGAAAGGTGCCGTCAACACGCCAATTGATCTCGATCCGCGTGTGTCAGGCTTGATCGTCAGTCGTGATACGGCGATCGGGGTTCTCAACGGCTACAAACAAACCCTTGAAGCAACCAAGCGGGGTTTGGGTGCAGTCGGGGTTGCCAGCGAGTTCATTACCCGTCGCGGCTTAGATGCTCTGCTGGTGGTGAATGCTGCCAGTTTCGAGGCAGACTTAAATACTGCTTCTGGTGGAGTGGTGACGATGGCAATCAGCCTCACCTATCAAGATAAGCTCACTAACCTGTCAATGACATTCAACTTCAACGACCCGGTTGGTAGCGCCAAAGCTCTAGGTCAGCGGCTACTGTCGATGTAGGAAAACGAGAGGGGCGATCTCACTCCTTAAATAAATAAACAAAGGGACGTGGATTTTCATGTCCCTTTTCTCACGGATTGGGCTGTACCCTAGGATGAACCAGCTAAAAAGTGATCTTTCAAACCCTATCGACTCGTGAATCTTCCTTCTTTCATCTGGCTGTGGCGAATTGCAGCATGGTCAATGGGCTTATCCTGGCTTGCCTATTTATTGCTGGGAATTTCTGGGCTGTGGATGCGATCGCTGCGGCAAAATGGACAGGCTCGCCCGGATTGGTTACGCCCAGTGCATTTCATGCTGGGATTAACTTTAGCCGTTTTGGTACTAGTGCTATTGGCGATCGGCATTGTTGGCACCTTGGGCGAATATGGCAGTTTAGGGCATTCCGTGCATTTCATATCCGGTTTAGCCGTTGTCTATCTCGTGTTTCTGTCGGCTTGGAGTGCCGTGCAGATCACTACAGAGCGACTATGGGCAAGGCGGCTACACATTGGCATTAATACAATCTTGCTGGTGGGGTTTATTGGGGTATCGGCTACAGGTTGGACAGTGGTGCAGAAATACCTGCCTTGAAGGAGCGACTCGACGGTAGGGTGTAAAGTATAGAAAAATGGAGCAAGATGAGTGGAATCGGTTCAATCATCACCCGAAACGCAGTCTATTTCTGTAAAAGAAACTTTTCCGGTAACGTTTAGGCTTTCACCGCTGATTCGGATAACGTTGCTGGGGTTATATGGGGCATTAACATCGCCATTGCCCTTACTGCCGCAAACAGACGGAGTGGTTGTTTCTCCCCAATGGCTGTGGTTGGGCATTAGCTTAGGCTTTGTTGCCCTATATGGAGCATTGTCAGAGCGAGTGATTGTCACTGAAACAGAGATTCAGGTGACCTATCCAGCCTGGATGCCGCGCTTTTTGCGGAAAGGATGGGTTTTACCCTGGGCAGAAGTAAAAGCTTTGAAACCTCGCTCTACTGGGCAGGGAGGCATTGTGTATTATTTTTTGAGTCAGGCTGGGCAGGCGTATTTGTTGCCAATGCGCGTTGCAGGGTTTTCACGGTTAGTTCGCTTAGTGCAAGAACGAACAGGGATTGATACCAGTGATGTGCGTCCATTGTCGCAACCATGGATGTATTTAATGCTGCTAGGGTTAACGGTGCTGTTGCTGTTGGTGGATAGTTGGACAATTTGGACGGCACTTTCCCTCACGGCATGATCTCCCCGACTCAACCTACCCAAATTCGCGTAGATCGGGTGAGTTTCGCACCGCAATTGTTGAAGTCTGCCAAATTGGGGCGCAGGGATCAATTCAACCTGCCTGCTTACTATTCGCTGCGGGAGGTGTCGTTTGAAGTCTTTGAGGGCGATCGCGTTGCGATTGTGGGTGCCGCTGGAGCCGGTAAAACTACTCTATTACGGCTGCTGAACCGCCTAATTTCTCCAACTCAGGGATCGATTTATTTGGGCGATCGCCCAAATACCGAAATTTCTCCCGTTGACCTGCGACAACATATTCTCTTGCTACCCCAAGAATCTAAGTTGCTGGGAATGACAGTACAAGATGCCTTAGCTTATCCGCTGCAACTACGGGGTTTTTCGCCGCAAGCGATCGCAGCCCAGGTGAGCGAGTGGCGCGATCGCCTGCCCATTCCGGTTGAGTGGCTGCATCGAACTGAGCCGCAATTATCGTTAGGACAACGGCAATGGGTGGCGATCGCCCGTGCCCTAATTGCCCAGCCTCAAGTTTTATTGCTCGATGAACCCACTGCCGCATTAGATGCCAATCAGTGCCAGCAGTTTTTCGCGGTCTTTAAGCAATCTGGATATGCGCCCACGGTTTTAATGGTGACACATCAACTGGATCTGGCTCAAGCATGGTGTACTCGTGTTTTACACTTTCAGGGAGGACAGTTAGTTGTAGATCAACCCGCAAGTAAGATTAACTGGCGAACCCTTGAAGAAGCCTTGCAGCAAACCGCGATCGCCCAGGAAGAAGAATGGGCGTGAGAGGTCAAAAATCTGAAAATGAAAAAGGCTCCTCCTATAGGGGAGCCACTGAATCAAGAGGTTAGAAACAGAACTTTACAAACGCTTATAAACTAGGACAACTCTGTCTAGATTTGGCGACAGAGTAGGGGAAGCGAACGGGTAAAAGCCTCCAACACTGTTAGAAACCCAACTAAAACCGCTCAAACGGCTTCCTGGTTCTTTTCGCTGGTGCGGATGCGAATAATTTGATCAACTGGAGTCACAAAGATCTTGCCATCGCCGATCTCACCCGTTCGAGCCGCTACGATAATCTTATCGATCACCATGTCTACCTGTTCGTCTTCAACCACAATTTCAACCTTGAGCTTTTGCAAAAACTCAACGGTATACTCTGACCCGCGATAGCGCTCAGTTTGTCCCTTCTGGCGACCAAAGCCTCTGACCTCAGAAACCGTCATGCCAACAATGCCTGCATTGACAAGCGCAATCTTTACTTCATCAAGCTTAAACGGGCGAATAATAGCCTCAACTTTTTTCAACTCCTTCACTCCTTATTTTTATGGGCTGCTTTGTTATTTAGCATGTCACTTTCTATCACCGTCCAGAGCGAATATTTTGTAACAAAAACTACAGTCTGCTGTCTGGCGATCGCACACTTTATCAAATACTTGCCTAATAGCAAGATACTAAAGATGTTTCAAGCATTCATGGAAGTAAAGATCTCTAACGGGAAGGCAGCAACGGGCGCACAATCAAAAATCCGGTGCCAAACGCCGTCACAATAATCATGCAAATGACCAAAACTAGCCACCATGCCCCAATTTCTTTCGCTTCCGCTTGAGTAGTCGAAGCAGACTGACTAGGCTGCCCCGTAAACAGTTTCCCAGGGAAATTGGTAAGCTGCTTCAAAGCGTTTTTGGCAGGAGTTCCAGCAGACGAACGATTTAAGTGAACAGGGCGTGCTAGGGTTTCAGCGGTCAGTGAAGTCTCGGCAACTGAGCTGGAAAAGTTGTCTGGACTTGCGTTGCCTCCCTGTGAGTTGTCTCCCTGTAAAGTAGTATCTGCAAGCTGACGAAGATAGAGGGCTGACTGCACTACTCGCTCAATTTCTAGCCGCAACTGCTGATTTCTTTGAACCAGATCGTTATTTTGAACCTTTAAAGAATCGAGGGACGTTCGAGTAGATTGCAGTTCACTGGCGACTTCTCGATAGACCGAAATAGGAACAGACGGGCTACGGGGTGCTTCTAGTTTTGAAGGCGTGGATGTTTTGGCAAGTTGCATCATCGGTTTAGTATTGACGTTAGAGGTCATAGGAAAGAAGTGTTTGTGGATACAGCAAAAAATGATTGCCCACACGATAAACCCAAACTTAAAAAGTGACCGTTTTTCTTGAACTGACAAGTCACCCTTGCGCGATCGCCCCTTACGTTTACTTCTGTAGGTCGTCTTTGTCTTGCAGGGTCCAGAGGATCTGAAAGCTGAGTTTAAGCAGAAAAATTGGTAGACCTGCCTGGGGATTGAGCCAAATGGCGAAACCAACGATCGCAAACTCAGTCACCTTACGCCATTTCTTGAAGTTGGAAGGTTTCATTGGAAGTTCTTGTGAGTTGACTTCTCCAGAATTGCTGGGGTGTGCATGACAACCCGTGCGTGACTTGCGTGACTTGCATGAGTTAGAACAAAAGCAATCGAATCTTTTGGTGAAGATATGGTGGATCGATCGTTGCGGGCATCTGAAGCAGGCGTAAAGAAGATCAGAAAGGCAATGAATCGGGATAGCTGGACACAGCAGAATCTGGCAGACGCGCCTGACTTGAAAGTAAGTCGTTCCACTATTGGTAATTTTGCTAATGGAAAACCTGTAGATCGATGGATTTTTGAGGAAGCCTGTCGCCTGCTGGATCTGTTGATCAAAGATATTGCTGAACCTGAAGAAGAAACTCCAGATCCGAGCATTGTTGAACTGGTATCCAAAGCCCGATCGCAGATCCAGACATACACGCAGGAACGGTGCGGGACGATGCGGGTGCTGGATATGACCCAGCCGATCGACTTGGACAACATTTACATTCAGGTCAACATTCTGCACAAACTGACGCGATCGCGGGGATCGGAACTGGCGGAACTGCTGCGGGAAGGGTCGCTGGAAAACTTCGATCGCTTCTGCATTGGCAATGTGCAACAAAAGCGAGTGCCGGGACTGGAAGCGGTGGAGAAGTTCTCAAAGCTGATGATTTTGGGCAAGCCGGGAGCGGGGAAAACCACCTTTCTGAAGCATCTAGCAATGCAGTGTATTGACGGCAAATTTCAGGGCGATCGCGTCCCCTTTTTCATCACGCTGAAGGAGTTTGCAGAGGAGAAGGGAGAACCGGGATTGCTGGAGTTTTGCGATCGATTGGCAAGGATGGGGGCGATCGAGCTATTCCGCAACGGCAGAGCGTTGGTGCTGCTGGATGGGCTGGATGAGGTGCGGGAGGCAGATGCCAGTCGAGTGCTGCGACAGATTCAGCAGTTTTCGGTGCAGTTTCCGGGCAACCAGTTTGTCATCACCTGCCGGATTGCAGCGCGAGAATACACCTTTGAGCAATTCACTGAGGTGGAGGTTGCCGACTTTAACCCGGAGCAGGTGGCGGAGTTCGTGGGAAACTGGTTCAACCACAAAAACGATCCGGTGAAGGCAGAGCGGTTTTTAGCAAAGCTGAAGGACGAGAAAGCGATCGCCGAGCTTGCCACTAGCCCCCTACTGCTGACGCTGCTGTGTCTGGTGTTTGAGAATTCGGGCAGTTTCCCCAGCAATCGGGCGGAACTGTATGGAACGGGCGTGGAGGTGTTGCTGAAAAAGTGGGACACGAAGCGGAATATTGATCGCCAACAGGTCTACAAAGGGCTGTCGCTGAAGCGGAAGGAAGATTTGCTCAGTTATGTGGCGCGATCGACTTTTGAGGCAGGGAACTACTTCTTTAAGCAGCGCGAGGCGGAACGGCTGATTGGCGAATATATCCAAAATTTGCCGAATGCTGATCCTGCCGCGCTGGAAGTGGATAGTGGGGCGGTGCTGAAGGCGATCGAGGCACAGCATGGGCTGTTTGTGGAACGGGCACGAAACATCTATTCATTCTCACACCTGACGTTTCACGAGTATTTTGCAGCGCGGGGCATCGTGGAGTCACGAGATCCGGCAGCGTTGCAGGCGTTGGCAACCCACATCACCGAGAAACGCTGGCGAGAGGTGTTTTTGCGGGTGACAGAACTATTGCCCAATGCCGATGAGTGGCTACGAATGATGAAGGCTGAAGTAAATTCGCTCTTAGCAAAAGATGAGAAATTACAGGAGTTTTTGCGTTGGGTGGATGAGAAGGCGCGATCAATAACATCTCAGAGGATGTCTGAGAAGTTAGGGGCTACGCTAGCCGCCTGAGCATCAGACGAATCATGGCAACATAAATGAAAGTTT